>CAMASG010000032.1 GCA_945860945.1 Akkermansia muciniphila | reverse complement strand
AGCCGTGCATAGCGGTGGATTTGAGTCCGGCAGTCACTTGGTTGTTTTCTTCTTTACTGTTTCTTCGGCATCGGATTTCGGCACAGCCATCTCCGCGCCAACTTGCTTACGCCACCCGAAGTAAAGGGGTCAGCTCTTGATAATGGCTAATCGCGACGGACATTAGTTCAAATCGCCCGGTCGTAAATCCGCTGGAACACCTTGTCTGCGCCTTCGCTCGCGCGGTTTGGATCGCAGATGGTGATCCCGTCCGCGCCGAAGCGCGCCGTCACCGTCGCGCCCTTGCCTTCGGCCATGTATTTGAAGTTCAGGTCGCGAACCTTGGCGGCGGCGTCCACGATGGCGCAGGTGATGCGGGCTTCCTCGGCGGTCGGATACAGGCTGGCCACGGCGTCGCGGGTTTCGCCGCAACCCGTCATGTGTCAATATCAAGAACGGACCTTTTTATGCGCCCCCGCGCGGTTGGGCGCTCGCGATCAACCGAACAACTGCGTGAGCGCCCGGCCTTCTTCGAGGAGGTTGTAAGGCCGGCCCTGGATGTCGGTGGCCTCGAGATTATGAATGCCCATCGCGTGATAGACGGTCTTGGCGATATCCTCGGGGCCGATGGGATTGTCCTTGGGATACGCCGCGTGCGCGTCCGTCTCGCCAATAACTTGCCCGCCCTGAATACCACCGCCGGCCAGCACCACGCTCATGCAAGCCGTCCAATGGTCCCGGCCAGCACCGGCGCGGCCGCCGGAGCGCGGGTCGCCGACCTGAGGCTTGCGGCCCATCTCGCTCGTCACCATCACCAACGTGTCCTCCAGCAGGCCGCGTTGCGCGAGGTCTTCCAGTAGGGCGGAGAAGCCGCGGTCGAACTCCGGCAGCAGATTGTCTTTCAGGCAGTTGAAGTTGTTCCCGTGCGTGTCCCAGCCGCCCGCGCTCTTGCACCGCTCGGCGATGGCCTCGTTCTCCTTCCAGAACACGGTGATGAACGGCACGCCCGCCTCGACCAACCGCCGCGCCATGAGGAGGCTCGTGCCGTTGATGGTCTGGCCGTAGCGCTCGCGGAGCGCCAGCGGTTCGTTCGCGATGTCGAACGCGCCGACCGTCGCGCCCGAGGACAACAGCGCGAAGGCCCGCTCCTGCTGCTTGACGTAATTGCGCACGACTAGTTCGTGGTCCAGTTCGCGGCGCAAGGAGTTGAGTTCGGTCAGCAAGGTGCGGCGGTCGCCCATGCGGCCGGCGCTCATGCCGGCATCCAGTGTGAGCGTGGGCGCGCTGAACTGGAGCGGTTGCTCGAAACTGCCGTTGAGATAAAACGGGTCGTGCTCCATCCCGAGACGCCCGGCGAATTGCCCCGGCCGCGTGTAGGGCAGCTTGCTGGGCTTGTGCGGGAGGGTGATGACCTGCGGGAGCTTCGCATGCGCGGGCCGGCGCGAGCCGATGACGCAGCCGATGTGCGGCCAGTCGCCGGGATAGGGCCGGCGGTCGTTGCCCTGCTGGCGGAAGGTCTCGTCCGGCGCGTGGCCGGTGAGGTTGTAGTAATAGCCCGCGTGATGGTCGCCGGTGCCGCGTCCGGCGTCGGTGAGGCCGTGGACGAGGGAGAAATGATGCGCCTGCTTCGCGGTGAGCGGCAGGTGTTCGCAGATGCGGATGTCCGGCGCGGAGGTCCGGATGGGCTGGAACTCGCCGCGGTATTCCACCGGCGCGTCGGGCTTCATGTCCCACATGTCAATGTGCGACGAGCCGCCGCAGAGGAAGAAGAGGATGGTGGACTTGGCCGGCTTCTTTCGCGGCGCAGCCGTCGTCGCGCCGAACGCCGAACGTCCAAAGCTCAAGCCCGCTAGTCCCACGGTGGACGCCGCGAGGAAGGCGCGCCGGCCCATCACGGGGGAGAAGAGCGGGGACTTCATCCTGGGAGAATCGGACGATTCGCTCGGTGAAGTCAATCAAAAGGAGGTGTGGCTCCGGTGCCGTGGCTCAAGCCGCGCGCAGCTTGCCCAGCAGCGCGTCTTTGGTCTTGGGATTGTAAAGGAGTCAGTTCTTATAAAGGGGTCAGTTCTTGATAATGGCTGCTTGCGGCGGACAGCAGTTCAAATCGCCTTGTCGTAAATATTCTGGAACACCGCCGCTGCGCCTTCGCTGGCGCGATTGGGATCCACGAGGGTAATGCCGTCCTTGCCGAAGCGGGCGGTGACGGTCGCGCCTTTGCCCTCGGCCAGGTATTTGAAGTTCAGGTCGCGCACCTTGGCGGCGGCGTCCACAATGGCGCAGGTGATGCGGGCTTCAACACAGGAGTCAGTTCTTGATATTGGCTACTCTCCGCCCAGCTTCCTCCGGCGATACAGCAGATGGTTCAGATGACCGCGCGTGCCCATCGCCAGACGCTCGGCGATCCACCCCACCGTCATCGTCGTCTCTGTCCGCAAGCGCGCCGCCAGCGCCACCTTGTTTGAATCCCCCTTGGGCCGAGTTTTGAGATCAGCTTCTTTCCACCGCCGCCGTTTCAATTCCTCCGCGATAATTTGCTCCGCCAACGCCTCCGCCGTCTCCGCGCGCTCCTCGCCGTAATGCTCCGCCCCAATCCGCTCGCTCATCTGCGTCAGCAACTCCTTCCGAAACTTCTCCTCGCCCAGACACCAGCCGCGCCGGATCGGCTTGAACTCCTCGCCTTCCTCCGCCCCGCGCCGTTCCTCCAACGCCCGCTCCAGTCGTTGCCGGCCCGCCGGACTGTCCTTGGGGATGCCCCACTCGCCCAGCAACCGATCCACCCGCAACCACGCCGGACGCTTTGACGGGGCCGCCAGATACGCCGGCCAACTGCTCCACGCAAAACCTTTCAAGGGCACGTGCACCGCCACCAACTTGGCTCGCGCCGGATTGAGGTGGACGTAATCGCCTACGCTCTTGAGATAGCCGCTGCCCGAACCATCCACGATCAGCGACTTGTAGCGCCCGGAGAACAAGTGGCCGAAGAGCTTGTGCCGCCGGTTGAATCGACTCGTGTAAGTGCCCAGAAACCATTTCATCCCAGCGACCAGATTGGGCTGCGGCGTCTCGACCACCAAATGAAAATGATTCGGCATGAGGGCATAGGCGTGAACCTGCCAGCCCGTCTTGGCGCAAACCTCGCCCAGCGTCTCGACGAACCTCTGACGATCCGCATCATCCATGAAGATCAGCTCGCGCCGGTCACCGCGACTCATGACGTGATAAATCGCGCCGGGATACTCGACTCTCAACTTGCGGGCCATGCCGGGAGAGTGGCCTTGGCCGCTTCACATGTCAATATCAAGAACCGACCCCTTTACTTTACTTTAGAGCAGGACGGAGCGCAACATGTTTAGCGGTTTCATTATCGTGTTCATTGGTTTGTTCACGGTTGTGTTACCCCTCCCACCCACTTCGGCACTTCTCCTTTGCCCGTCTTGGTTCCAGCGAGGAGCCAGTTCAGGTTGAACCGCCACATTTCTCCGCCGGCACCCTCGGAGAACAGGTAAATCCAGCCTTCACTCTTCGTGCCTGGACGTCCCGCGTCGAGGGATGAGTAGGCAAAGGCACCTTCGGTGACGAGACGCTTCAGCGGCCAGGTCTTGCCGCCGTCGAAACTCGCCCAGACCGTACCATGGTGACGGCCTGCCGGGCTCTCGACGTTGCTGAAGATAAGGATGTCCTTGTCCTTGACCGGCAGGCGCACCAAGCCAGCCATCAAGCCATAGCCTGTGTCGCGCGGGCCATCGGGCAGGTCGGTGCAATTGACCAGACCCTTCCACGTGACCCCGCCGTCGTCGCTCATGGCGGTCCAGCGGGTGGAGTTATCCATCCCCTCGGGCACCCAGTGCCGGCGAGAATTGTAATAGATCCGTCCGTCGGACAACTCGGCAATCGTGGCTTCCCCGGTGCCATTGGCGGGAAAGGGTTCGCTGGTGAGCCAGGTCTTGCCGCCGTCGTCGCTGTAGATGGCGTTGGCGTAATGGTCGGGCCACTCGGTTTTGTTGTTGGCCTTGGCATAGAAGCGGGTCGGACGGATCATCCGGCCCTTGTGGGCGCCACGCATCAGGGTGATGCCGTGGTCGTTCATGTGCATCTCGGGCTTGTTGCCCTTGCTGTCCGGCTTGATCACCGCGTCCATGATCGACCACGTCTTGCCATGATCCTGGCTGCGGTAGATTTTCTCGGTGCTCGGCGGGTGGCCCGCACTCACAAACGCGAAGATGTCTCCGTTGCCGTCGTTCACAGTCACGCCACCGCCCATGAACCCTGGTCCGATCGAGATCTCAGGCCCCCACGTCGCGCCGCCATCCTCACTGCGCCGCACCTTCACGCCGTTCCAGACTGCCAGCACCGTGCCATCCTTGGCGACGACCACGGTCGGAAAACGGCCGCCGCGGAAGACTTGCTGACGGTCGAATTTCGGCTCACCCATGAATGGTTTGAGTTCGCCTTCGGGAGTAGCTTCCGCGGCGAAGGCCGCGCCGCAGGCGAGGAGGGAAATGGTCGTGAAGGTGATGGTTCTTAGGTTCATTGGTTGATGGTTGGTTATGAGAAAATTGTCCCGGCGGTTTCTATTTGGCAAGACGTTTGAAAGCCCAGGGCTGCACGCCGACACGATCCGCCCAGGCCTGCCATCTGCCCACCAGCTCCTTCAGCTTCTCCGGTTGCGCGGCGGCGAGGTCGTGGAGTTCCGTGCGGTCGGCGTCCAAGTCGTAGAGTTACTGATAGGAATTTGCTTTCTGGACGCTCCGCGGTTCAATCGCCTAATGGGCGTTCTTAGGGAGGCTCATTTATTTCTCACCTACGAGCAGCTCGATCAGCGTGTAGCCGCAAACCGCCCGGAGCGGCGGATCCGCAAGTTGTTTCTCTCGGTAATCATAATTGTCTTGATCTGTACTGAGAGGAATCTGCTTTCTGAGCGCACGTAAAGTAAAGGAGTCAGTTCTTGATAATGGCTGCTTGCGGCGGACAGCAGTTCAAATCGCCTTCGCATAAATCTTCTGCAACACCGCCGCCGACCTTGTTCCACCAGCGTCAGCCCCGGTATTGCTGGTCGCTCTCGACCTTGCCGTCGGTGCCGACGATTTCGTGGCCCTGGTTCACCGGCCCTTCGAAGTCGGACGGCGTGATCCAGTTGTTGTGGAAGTTGATGCTCATGCCGTTGTCGAAGTCCACGCGCACCTGCACGGCGTCGTAGGCGTTGATGCCGTCGCGCACGAGGCGCTTCTTCTGGCCGACGGCGGTGAGCGAGACGGGTTTGCTTTTGTAATAGTGATAAATCAAATCCACTCAGTCGCCGACTTGCCTTGTTCTCGAGGCGTGGGTAGAAGTATCGCCCTCAATATGAACACGACTCGCACCGGCACTTTCCGCGTCACCGTATTCGCCGCCGCATTGGCTTTCGTCCTCGCGACTGTTGCCGCTGAACCGCCGAAGGCTCCCGCGACCAAAGCGCCGAAGCCGTTGTCGCCCGCCGAAGCCGCCGCGAAGCTCGTCGTGCCGGCCGGTTTCCGCGTCTCTCTTTTCGCCGGTGAACCGGATGTGGCCCAGCCGATCGGCATCACGTTCGACGACCGCGGCCGGCTCTGGGTCGCCGAGTGCCACACGTACGACGACAGCAAAATCAACTTCAACATGAAGCAGCACGATCGGATCGTGATCTTCGAGGATACGGACGGCGACGGGCGCTTCGATAAGCGGACGGTTTTCTGGGACAAAGTACAGAAGCTCACGAGTGTCGTGGTCGGGTTCGGCGGCGTTTGGGCGCTTGCTGCGCCGGATCTGATTTTCATTCCGGACGCGAACGGCGACGACATCCCCGACGGTCCGCCGCAGGTCGTGCTCGATGGGTGGGACGGCGGCAAGGTTCGGCACAACATCGTGAACGGCCTCAAGTGGGGGCCGGACGGTTGGCTTTACGGACGTCACGGCATCCAGGCCACCTCGGTCATCGGCAAGCCCGGCACGCCGGCCGAGCAGCGCACGAAGCTCAACTGCAGCGTCTGGCGTTATCATCCGACGCAGCAGACTTTCGAGGTCGTTGCTCAAGGCACGACGAACCCGTGGGGACACGACTGGACGGAGCATGGCCAGCTTTTCCTCATCAACACCGTCATCGGCCATCTCTGGCACATCATCCCCGGCGCGCATTACCGCCGGATGTACGGCGAGCATTTCAAGACGAACACCTATCAACTGATGGAGCAGACCGCCGATCATTTCCATTGGGACACCGGTGAATCTTGGGGCGCGGCGAAAAAGGGCGTCAGCGCCAGCACAGACCAAGCCGGTGGCGGCCACGCGCATTCAGGGCTGATGATTTACAACGGCGACAACTGGCCGGAGAAATATCGCGGCCAGCTTTTCACCATCAACCTCCACGGCCTGCGCATCAATAGCGACCGCCTCGAGCGGCGCGGCAACGGCTACGTCGCGAAGCACGGATCGGATTTCGCGAAGACGACGGACGTCTGGTTCCGCGCGGTCGAACTCGACTACGGTCCGGACGGCGGCGTGTATGTGGCCGACTGGTCGGACATCGGCGAGTGCCACGAGAACGACGCGGACGGCGTCCACCGCGAGACCGGCCGCATCTACAAGATTACGTACGGCACCCCGAAGTTCGGCGGCGCGTTCAATCTCGCGAAGCAGACCGACGCGGAGTTGGTGAAGCTGCTCACGCATAGCAACGAATGGTTCGCTCGTCACGCGCAGCGGTTGCTGCAGGAACGCGCCGCCGCCGGCAAACTCGCCGCCACGACGCGGCCGGCATTGCAGAAAGTCTTCGAGCAGGCGGACAACGAACCGCACAAACTCCGCGCGCTTTGGGCGCTGCGAGTCACCGGCGCGGTCAATGCCGTCACGTTGCTCGACCATCCGAGCGAGCACGTCCGCTGGTGGGCCATCCAGTTTCTCTGCGAAGATAAATCCGTCACGCCCGCCGTGCTGGCGAAGTTCAGCGCGTTGGCGCGCGATGGGAAGTCATCCTTCGTTCGACTCGCGCTCGCGTCGGCCTTGCAGAAACTTCCCGTGGCCGACCGCTGGGCCGTCGCCGAACCGCTGCTCGCGCACGCGGAAGACGCCGCAGACCCGAACCAATCGTTGATGATCTGGTACGGACTCGAGCCAGCCGTCGCCGCAGACAAAGCCCGCGCCGCGCAACTCCTCGCGAAGAGTCAGCTCCCGGAAGTGCGCAAGTTCATCACACGCCGATTGACCGCGCCGTGAGCGTGTCGCATCGGCCGAGCAAAAGATTGCACGTTGGCGCGCGCTTTGATTAAAGTGCCGCCGTCCGCCGTCATTCTCTCCGGAATAAAAATCCTATGAAACTCATCCCGCTCCTTATTGTCGCTGCATTCACTCTCACCACTCAACTCCGTGCCGCCGCTCCGCACGGTGATGCTCACGGCAACGCGTGGACTGGTGTGAAGCAGCTCGTCGCCGTGTTGCAGTCGACCGCCGGCAACAAATGCAAAGGCACCGTGCGTTTCATTCAGGATGGCGAAAAGATCAAGATCGTGGCCGAGGTCGAGGGGCTCACGCCGAACCAGAAACACGCGATCCACATCCACGAATTCGGTGACGGCACCTCCATTGATGGCACGAGTGCGGGCGGCCATTACAATCCCGAGAAGCACGACCATGGTCTGCCCCACGGCGGCAAGCGCCACGCCGGCGATCTCGGCAATCTGCAGGCCGACGCCAACGGCAAAGCCAAGTACGAGGCGACCGTGGACAACATCACTCTCGCCGGCTTGAAGAATCCCATCATCGGCCGCGGCGTCATCGTGCACGCCAAGCCCGACGACGGCGGCCAGCCGGTCGGCAACGCCGGCCCTCGCATCGCTTGCGGCGTGATCGGCATCGCGCAAATCGCGCCGGCGCCTGCCAAGAAGTAACCACGCAGGATGCGGCTCGATGAAATCCTTCGCCGCGCTTTGTCTCGCTCTCGCGTCGGCGCTCACGGCCGTCGCGGCTGATAACCCGCTCACGCCGGAACAGGCGCGTGCGGCCTTTCAGATCGAGGACGGACTGCGCGTCGAACTCGCCGCCGCCGAGCCGAGTATCGCTTCGCCCGTCGCGCTCGCGTTCGACGAGCGCGGGCGAATGTTCGTCGCGGAGAACCGCAGCTATCCGCACTTCGGCAAAACACCGCCGCCGACGCGCGGCGTCATCGCATTGCTCGAGGATACGGATGGCGACGGGCGTTTCGAGAAGCGCACCGTTTTCGCGGACGGCTTCACGTTTCCGAACGGCGTGCTGCCGTGGCGCGGAGGCCTGTTCGTCACCTGCGCGCCGGACATCTTCTATTTGAAGGACACCGACGGCGACGGCCGAGCCGATGTGCGGCAGGTCGTGCTCACTGGTTTCGGTACGACCAGCACCGAGCAGCTCCGCGTGAGCCATCCGACGCTCGGACTCGACGGCTGGGTTTATCTCACGAGCGGTCTCGTTGGCGGGCAAATCACATCGCCATTGAAACCGGAACGGCCGGCCGTGCCGTTCACGAAGAACGATTCGCGTTTTCATCCCGACACATTCGCGTTCGAGGTGCTCGGCGGACAAGCGCAGTTCGGATTGGCGTTCGATGCCGCGGGTCGCCGATTCGTTTGCTCAAATCGAAACCCGCTCCAGCACGTCGTATTCGAACCGCGCCACGCTGCGCGTAATCCGCACTTCGCACTTACCGAGTTGATTCATGAGGCGGCAGCGCCGGGAGCGGCGGCGAAGGTCTGGCCGCTCAGCGCGGACACCACGACGGCGGGTTTCATGCCCAGCCTGCTCGGCGCGCCGCACGCGGGCACATTCACTTCCGCCTGCGGCATCACGATTTTCGGCGGTGACGCGCTCACGCTCGCCCACGCGGGAAACGCCTTCGTCTGTGAACCGGCGCAGAACCTCGTGCAACGGCAGATTCTCTCGCCGAACGGCGCCACGTTCACCACGCGCGTCGCGACACCTAGCCGCGAATTCCTCGCCGCGCGCGACACGTGGTTCCGCCCTGTTTTCGCGACCACCGGTCCCGATGGCGCTCTCTACGTTTGCGACATGTATCGCAAGACGGTCGATCACCCGCAGTATCTGCCCGAGGCCGTGCGCGCGACGACCGACTTCGAAAGTGGCAAAGACAAAGGCCGGATTTGGCGGATCGTTTCTGAAAAATCTCCAGCGAGAAAGAAGCTGACGGACTTCTCAAAACTCGGACCCGAGGAGTTGGTGAAGAAACTCGGCGCGGTCAACGGTTGGGAACGCGCCGCCGCGCATCGGTTGTTGAATGAAGCCGCCACTCTTCCAGCAACGCTACTTCGCGCAGTTGTCGCGAGTGGCGCAAATGAGCACGCCCGCATGCGCGCGCTGCACTTGCAGGCTTCCCGTGGCTTGCTCGAATCGAAGGAGTTGGCAGCCGCTTTCAAAGATAACCATCCGCTCGTGCGCGAGACTGCACTGCTTTTGGCAGAATCACGCGTGGCCGCCGATGGCTCTCTCGCGAACGCCTCCGCCGCGTTGGCAACGGATATGGACGCCCGTGTGCGTTTTCAGTGTGCGCTCACGTTGAACGCGACGCGGGATGGCGCGCCGTTGTCATCGCTCGTGGAAATCGCGGCGCGCGCCGGTGACGACCGTTGGACGCGCACAGCGGTGCTCTCGGCCATCGGCACGAACGCGCCGGCATTCCTCGCTGCCGCGGGCAATCGATTACAGAACGCAGCACACGCCCCAATCCAACGCGATCTCGGCAAGATGATTGGCGCGCATCGCTCAACGAACGAGATTCTGTCCGTGATGACGGGCCACTTGGTGAAAACTCCCACCGCAGCTGCATCGGCGCAGATGGCTTTATTGACAGGGCTCGCCGAAGGATTCCAGCAGAAGGCGCCAGCGAATGATGTGCGGCTCCGCGTCTGGTTGCCCGGACGGTCCGTCGCGCGAAATGAAGCGGAGCGTCTGTTCTCTCTCGCCTCGGAGATTGCAACGAACCGTTTGCAGGTAACGACTGAGCGTTTGAATGGCATCCAACTTCTCGCGCACGCGCAACCAGAGTTCGCGGGCAGCAAACTTATGGAACTGCTCCAACTTGAGGAACCGGCGGAAATTCAGCTCGCCGCTGTGCGGGCGCTGGGGCAGTTGCGTAACGCGAAGCAGATCACGGAACTGCTCGATCGTGCGCGTTGGCGCGGCTATTCGCCGACGATGCGCGAGGCGGTGTTGAGCGCGGCATTCGAACTGCCGGCAGCGTGGCCGGCGCTGATTGATGCGATTGAGTTCACGACAATCCCGATCTTTGCGATCACGCCGCAGCGGCGCACGCAGTTGAGCAAGTCATCGAACAAGGAAGTGGCCGTGCGCGCGGCGAAGCTATTTGCGTCAATCCAATCGGGCGACCGGATGAAAATTTTCGAGGAACACAAAGTCGTGCTCGCGATGAAAACCGACGCGCCGGCGGGCAAGGCGGTTTTCTTGCGCACCTGCGCGGCGTGCCACACGCACGGCGGCGAGGGCGCGGTGGTCGGGCCCGATTTAACCGGCGTCCGGAATCAACCGGCCGAGGCGTTGCTGCTGCACATCCTCGTGCCCGACCTCGAGGTGGTGCCGGGCTTTACGAGCTACGATGTGGAGACGCGGGACAATCGCAGCCTGACCGGCATCATCTTGGGCGAGTCGCCGGACGCGATTGTGCTGCGGCGTGCGGGCGGTGTGACGGAAACCATCCCGCGCCGCTTAATCGCACGGCTGCAGGCTTCGGCGCTTTCGCTGATGCCGCAGGGTTTGGAGACGACGATGACGCGGCAGGAGTTGGCGGACTTGATTGCGTTCTTGAAGCGATAGAAAATAATCGCCGTTGCGAAACGAGATTCTTCGCGTGCTTGCTTTCGATCCGCCAGTTTGCCAAAAGAACGCCGATGGACGACGCACCAATCTGGTTCGTTGCGCACACCCGGCCGCGCTGCGAGAAGAAGCTTTGCGCTCACTGCGAACGCGAAGGTCTGCCGACCACGCTCGTGACGTATCGCAGCGTGAAGAAATACCGTGGCAAAACGGCGACGTTCGAGAAGCCGCTTTTTCCCGGCTACGTGTTTTTGAAGATACCTTCGCTGAGCCGGCAGAAAGTTTTCCAGAGCGATTACGTGGCGAATCTGCTCGAGGTGAACGATCAGGCGCTGTTCAATCAGCAGCTTGAGGAGATCCTCGCGGCGGTGGAGACCGATGCGGAAATCCATCTCGCGCCGGAGATAGGCGTGGGGCGCAAGGTGCTGATCAAGTCGGGGCCGTTGCGCGGGCAGGAAGGTTGGGTGGAAGACCGCCACGGGATGACCACGGTATTGCTACGGCTCGATTTCATCGGACAAGCCGCCGCGGTGAAAGTTCAAGCGGAGCAGTTGGAACTGGTTTGAGCCGCGTGCAAAAGGAGGCTTGAATCACGGCTTAGCGCGATTATCTTGGCTCCGTTTCGACAAAGGATTTATGAAATTAACCATCTTCCGTTGCTGTGGCATTGTCGCCGCATTTTTCCTCGTTCCGTTTCTCGCGTTCGCGCAGGCACCGGATCTGAAGGCGCTCAAGGCCCGCGCCGAGAAGGGCGATGCCGAGGCGCAATACATCCTCGGCGAACTGCATACGAACGGAGGCAGTGCGGCGTTGAATTTCATCGAGGCATTTCACTGGAGCGGCAAAGCCGCCGCGCAAGGTCACGTGAAAGCGCAGTATCGGCAGGCGGCGCTTTACTTCGATGGACAAGGCGCTCAGCGCGATTTGCCGAAGGCGACGGAGCTTTTCAAGAAAGCAGCTGAGGGTCTGCGCAAGCTGGCCGAGAAGGGCGATGCCGACGCGCAAATGAAACTTGGCACGCTGCACCAGCGCGGCCTCGGCGTGGCGCAGGATTCGAAGGAGGCGTTCAAATGGCTCAAGCTCTCCGCCGAACAAAAGAACACGGACGCGCAGTCGAGCCTCGGCGCGATGCACCTGCTCGGGGTCGGCACGGAGAAGAATGTGGCGGAGGGCGTGAAGTGGACGCGCACCGCGGCCGAGGCGGGTGACCCCGTCGCGCAGGGTAATCTGGGCGTGATGTTCCGCGACGGAAACGGCGTGACGCGCGATGTGCTCGAGGCGATTAAGTGGTTTCGCAAGGCGGGCGATAGAGGTGATGTGAAATCGCAATTCTACCTCGCCGGGCTTTATCACAATGGCAGCGACGGGTTAGGCCGCGACTTGGTCGAGGCCGGAAAGTGGTACACGAAAGCCGCCGCGCAGGGTCACGTGAAGTCGCAATCTGAACTCGGCGCGATGTGCCTCCTCGGAATGGGCGTGGCGAAGGATTTGAAGGAGGGCGCGAACTGGACGCGCAAGGCGGCCGAGTCGGGCGACGCGCAGGCGCAGGACAATCTCGGCATCGTCTATCGCGACGGGCTCGGCGTGGAGAAGAACGCAGCCGAGGCGGCGAAGTGGATCCAGATGTCGGCCGCGCAGACTTTTCCACCGGGGATGCTTAACTGTGGTATTCTCCACTTCAAAGGCGAGGGCGTAAAAAAAGACGCTGCTGAAGCGTACAAGTGGCTCACACTCGCCATCCGCCGCGGTGAACCGCGCGCGGTGAGCGTGCGGGAAGAACTCTCCAAGTTAATCGGACCGGAGGATATCTTCGAGGGCCTCCAACGCGCCCAAAAGTTCACGGGCAAGGCCGCCGAAGCACAGAGCGCTACTTCACCGAAATAGGCCGCGCTGGCCTTCCGCCCGTGAAAAGGAAGGCTTGTCTCCACTATCGGTTCCGCTATTGTGGCGAGCCCGTTTGTCCCTTCGGCAACGGGGAACGAAAGCGCAAACTGATTTATGGCGATTACAGCAACTGAATTGCGCCGCGGCACCGCCGTGGTGCTGAATGGTGAAGTCTCCGTGGTGCTCGAGTGCCAGCACCGTACGCCGGGCAACTTGCGCGCTTTCGTGCAGGTTTCCCTCCGCAGCATCCGCACCGGCAAAACCTCCGACGTGCGTTTCAGCACCGCTGAGAAGATCGAGACCGTGCCGTTGATCACCAAGAAAATGGAGTTCAGCTACAAGGATGGCGACGATTACATCTTCTCCGACCCCGAGACTTACGAGACGGTGAACGTGAACCCGAGCATCCTCGGCGACGGCAAGGATTACCTCATCGAGAACGGCCAAGTGACCGTGACCTCCGTCGAGGAGAAGGTGGTGATGGTCGAGGTGCCGTCGAGCGTGGTTCTCACCGTGACTGATGCGCCCGATGGCATCCGCGGCGACTCGGCCAACAACATGCAAAAGGTCGTCACCCTCGAGACGGGCATCAACATTCAGGCCCCGCTTTTCATCAAGACCGGCGAGAAAATCAAGGTGGACACCCGCACCGGCAAATACATGGAGCGCGCGTAACGCTCGCATACAGCAAGTTTCAAATGACGAAGCCCGCCAGTGACGGCGGGCTTTTTCATTCCACTGGGAACGTTAAGTGATTTACGACTCGGGAGTGGCGCGGAGCTTATACTTCTTGGCGAGAGCCAGCACGGTGGCGAGCGGTTTCATCCCCGCGGTACAGGTCGGATCGGCCAGCGAAGCGGCCGCAGCGCAGACGCCGGTGAGCAGCGACTTCTGCAGTTCCCAACCCTCGTGTAGTCCGTAGAGCGCACCGGCGCAAAAGGCATCGCCCGCACCCGCCGTGCCCGCGATATACTTGGGCGGCAGATTGAGAGACGGCTGCCACGTGTCCTCGCCATCGCGTGTGCGAGCGAAACCGCCTTCAGGAAAATGAATTATCACCACTTCGCGCACGCCCATCTGGAGCAACGCGCCGGCGGCGTGGCGCAACGCCACGGTGTCGAGCGAGCCGTCCTGCCGGCGGATCTTGAAGCCCGCGGTCTTGCCTGCCTCGATCTCGTTGAGGATGCAGTAGTCCACGTGCTTGAGCGCGGGAGCGACGACGCGGTTGAAGCGGTCGCTGTCCTCGCTTACCACGTCCACGCTCGTTTTCATGCCGGCCTTTTGCGCCTTCGCGAGCATCGCGGCTCCGCGCGTGCCGTGGTTTTTATCCGGCGCATCGAGCGCATCGAGCAGCAGCAGATAACCGAGATGGAAAATGCGCGCTTTGATTTTCGTGAAGTCGAGCCCAGCGCCGTCCCAGAGCGCGTTCGCGCCGCGGCAATGGAAGAACGTGCGGCGGCGGCCCTGCTCCTCGGTCATCACGTCGGTATATGACGTGGGCGCGGAGGGCGTGACGCGGAGTTGGCGCGTGTCGACCTTGTGCCGCTTGCAATCATCGAGGATGTATTGGCCGAAAGCATCCTTGCCGACGAGACCGGCGCCGTAGAGCGGGAAAGGCGCGCCGAGCTTCGCGAGGTCCATCACCACATTGTAGGGCGAACCGCCGGTGCCCTTGTATTCGCTGCGGATGTTCGCGAGCGTCTCGCGCTGCGGATAGACATCCACGAGCTTGACCTGATCGACAATCCAGTTGCCGCCGGCGAGCAGCCCTTTGCGCGAGGAAGCGCGGCTTTTCATCGGAAATCTCCCGAGCTAACGGGCAATGCCGCGGACTGACGTAGAAAATCGCAACGAATGAAACGTTGGAGAGGGAGATGATTGGAATTCATAGACGACGGTTGGCCAGCTTCGAATGGCTGTCATTTAACCACGCCCCCGCGAACTGTCGAGTTGGAAACTGTCGGGGTGGAGTTGCGAACTGCCCGCGCGGCCCGTCACGGCGTGAACGGCGAGCCATCCGCTTTCACCAGCGTGAAAGTGAGCTGCAGTTGCAGTTCGGCATCCTTCGCTTTGCCGCCGGCTTTGAACTTGAGCGTTTTCGTTTCGCCATTCTTGGCCGTACCGAAAAAATGGAGCTCGCGCGTGACGAACGCCGCCGCCGGATTCTTGGCGTCCCCGTCGTATCCAATGAACTCGCGGAGGGTTGCGATTCCGCCGTATTCAATCGCGCCATTCTTCAGCATCGGCAACAAATCGAGCGTGACGCCTGTCTCCACGGGTCCCGCCACCAATCCTTTCGGGCTATCCGCGCGCGCCAGTTCCTTGTCCTTCGCGCCGACTCCGAGAATGTTCATGGTGTGAACGACACGTATCTGTGCCTGTCGCCCGCTCAGCGTCGTGACACGCGGCGCGGTCAGAATGTCCTCTCCGGACTTCGTCTGTTCCTTGAATCGCGCGGTGATTTGGATTTGCGCCGGCGCTTCCGCCGCAACGGCGTTCCCGAGAAAGAACACGGATGCCAGACACGCGAACAGCAATTTCATACCCCGAACTTATGACGGGCGTGAACGCCTCTCAAGCCGCACTTGCTGGCCGTTTGTTCACAGCCGCCGCTTGCATCCGCCGCGGAACGCTGGCAGGAAAGGCCCGTGAACACGTGGCCCGCCGAACTTCCAGCCCTCCTCGCTCATCTCTGGAAACGCCTCGAAACCGCCGGCCACATTGTCGGCGATCCGTTCCGCACAGTCGCGCTCGCCACTGCGACTGATGGCGAACCCGCCGCGCGCATCGTCGTGCTACGCGAAGCCGATGCCGCCGCGCGCACGCTCACCGCGTTCTCCGACAATCGTGCCGCGAAGGTGCAGGAGCTCCGCCGTAATCCGCACGCGCAATGGCTCTTCTTCGATCCGCGCGCGCGCGTTCAGATCCGCGCCAGCGGTCCGCTGACGATTCATCACGGCGATGACGTCGCCTTTCGCGCTTGGGAAAAAGTCGCTCCCGCTAACCGCGCCAATTACGCCGCGCCGTTCCCGCCCGGCTCCGAGATCGCCGCGCCCACACTCGCGTTGCCGATGCCGTTCGATCACGACGCCGGCCGCGACCATTTCACCGTCATCCGTGCCACCATCGAAAGGCTCGACTGGCTCGAGTTGGGCGAGCCGCATCATCGCCGCGCTGCCTTCGCCTGGACCGGTCGTGAGTGGAAAGACCGATGGCTCGTGCCGTGAGGGTCGCCGCTCGACTCGCGCCTGCCGACTCGCTAGTTTCGGCGCGTGTTCAGACCGTGCATTGATCTCCACGAAGGCAAGGTGAAGCAGATTGTCGGCGGCACGCTTTCCGACAGCGGCGCGGGACTGCGCACCAACTTCGTTTCCGAACGCCCCGCAAGTTGGTACGCCGAGCTGTACAAAAAGGACGGGCTTAAAGGCGGGCACGTCATCCAACTCGGCGCGGGCAACGAGTCCGCTGCGCGCGCGGCGCTCGCCGCATTTCCCGGCGGACTGCACTTGGGCGGTGGTGTGAATCTGGACAACGCCCGCGGCTGGCTTGATGCCGGCGCGTCGCACGTCATCGTCACCTCGTGGGTCTTCCGTGATGGCCAGCTTGACTTCGATCGCGTGCGCGCGCTCGTCGCCGCCATCGGCAAAGAACGGCTCGTGCTCGATTTGTCCTGCCGCGTGCGCGACGGCAAATACTGGGTCGTCACCGATCGCTGGCAGAAGTTCACCGAGTTCGAGGTGAACCGGCACGAGCTGGAACGGCTCGCGGCGTTCTGCGACGAATTTCTCATCCACGCGGCGGATGTCGAAGGACTGTGCGGCGGAGTGGATTTGGAATTGGTGCAGCGACTGACGAACGACTCGCCCATCCCTACGACGTACGCCGGCGGCGCGCGCTCGGATTTGGATTTGGAGGAAGTGACGCGCGTCGGCGCGGGGAAGATTGATCTCACCATCGGCTCGGCGCTGGACATCTTTGGCGGCACGTGCGTGCGTTACGAGGATTGCGTCGCGTTCAACCGGCGGCTAACTTCGCCCGCATGAGCCGCCTCCTTATCGCCGCCAGTTTGCTGGCCACTTTTATGCTTTCCGCAGAACCTTTGAAGCTCAACACACGCGCCCGCGCGCTCAACGCCGTGAGCGGCGGCAAGTACGAAGCCGTCGCGCGCGAGGTGCAGTGGGATCCGAAGAAGACCGCCGTCATCGTCTGCGACATGTGGGATGATCACTGGTGCAAAGGCGCCGCCGCGCGCGTGGGCGAGATGACGCCGCGCATGGACGAAGTGCTGCGCACGATGCGCCAGCGCGGCGTGTTCGTCGTGCACGCGCCCAGCACCGTCACCGATTTCTACAAGGACACGCCGCAACGCAAACGCGCGCAGACTGCGTCCACCGCAAAACCGCCCGTGCCGCTGGAGACCAAGCACGAGCGCTGGGGCACCTGCTGGCTTTATCCCGATCCCGACCGCGAGCCGACAAATCCGATCGACGACACGGACATGGGTTGCGACTGCAAAGTGAAATGCAAAATCGAGCCGCCGTGGAAACGCCAGATCGCCGGACTCAGCATCGGCCCCGACGACGCCATCACCGACAGCGGGGCGGAGTTGTGGAATCTGCTCGCCGCGCGCGGCATCACGCAGATCATTTTCCTCGGCGTGCACACCAACATGTGCGTGCTCGGCCGGCCTTTTGCCATCCGCCAACTCGTCAAGCTCGGCCTCAACGTCGTCCTCGTGCGCGACCTCACCGATACGATGTACAACTCGCAGATGCGCCCGTTCGTCAGCCACTACGAAGGCACCGATCTCGTCGTCGGGCACATCGAAAAATACTGGTGCCCCACCATCACCAGCACCGATCTCATCGGCAAACCCGCCTTCCGATTCAAAGAAGATCCGCGCCGTTGATCTCGTTTTATGAAGCCCCTCGTTGCGTTTTATTTCGCTGTAATCCTCCTCGCTCAATCCGCCGTCGCCGCGACCGTTTCGCTCCAGCGCGTTCCTGAAGGTGGTCTTCAACCGCAGGTCGTCACGGACAATAAAGGTGTCGTGCATCTGGTTTATCTCAAAGGCGAACCGCGCGCGTGCGATGTCTTTTATGCGCGGCTTGAATCGGGCGCCGCGAATTTTTCCGCGCCACTCCGCGTGAACAGCGAGCCGAACAGCGCCATCGCCATCGGAACCATCCGCGGCGCACAGCTCGCACTCGGTCGGAACGGCCGCGTTCACGTCGCTTGGAACGGCGGAGGGAAGCTCAAGCCCGGCGAGAAACACCCTCAAGGCACGCTGAATTACGCCCGGCTCGACGATGCGGGAAAGGCCTTCGAGCCGCAACGCAACTTGATCGGCAGCACCGTGCATCTCGACGGCGGTGCGTCCGTCGCCGCAGACGCGCTCGGGAATACATTCGTCGTGTGGCACGCCTCGACGCCCCAGTCCACCCCCGGCGAGAAAGGTCGGCGCGTGTACGCCGCCAAATCCACCGACGACGGCAAAACCTTCTCCGTCGAAACGCCGGTCAATATGGACACCACCGGCGTCTGCGGCTGCTGCAGTTTGAAGGCCGCCACCGATCATACCGGCGCGTTGCAGATTTTGTTCCGCTCCGCCACCGGTGGGCTGGACCGCGACATGTGGCGCATCAGCGCGAAGGGGAAAGACTCCGGCTCCGAGAAAGTCCAGCCGTGGCGATTGGGCACCTGCCCGATGAGCAGCGCCTCCATCCACCGCGATGCAAAGGCGACGTATTACGCATGGGAAACGTCCCAGCAAATCCATTGGGACAAAACCGATGCCGACGGACGCGCTGTGTCGCCGACAAATGTTCTGCCTGGCCGCGGCCAGCGCAAACACCCCGCGCTCGCCACCAACGCGAAAGGCGAACTGCTGATTGCTTGGGCTGAAAACACCGGCTGGCAACGCGGCGGCGACGTCGCGTGGCAACTCTACGACAGCGCGAGCAAGCCCGCCAAGAACGGCACTGCGCAAGGCGTGCCTGTCTGGAGTTACCCTGCCGCCTTCGCCGACGCGGTCGGCAATTTTGTTATCCTGCACTAATCACGGCCGGTGCGTTCTCTCTAGCGGCAGATCCGGACCCCCTGAAGGATAACACCTCAAGATCGGCATCAACCGATCTCAAACCTTGAGCCGCGCCAGTTTTCCGGTGCTGTCGCTGAATCGCGGAGCTTCGATGCCGAAGGCGGAGAGGAGGCTCAGATGCAGATTCGCCAGCGGGGTTTCATCGGGATGTTTCACCATGCGACCGGGAGTGACCGCGCCGCGCCCGCGCCCGGCGAGCAGGATGGGCAGATCTTGGCGATCGTGGAGATTGCCATCGCGCAGCGGGCTGCCGTAGAGCAGCAGGCAATTGTCGAGGAGTGTGCCGTCGCCTTCCTTCACCGCTTGCAGTTTGCGGATCAGGTGGCCGAACTGCTCGACGTAGAAGCGGTCAATCGCGTGCAGTGCATCGAGGTTCTCCGCCTTCTTTTCGTGGTGCGAGTAGCTGTGGTGCGTTGATTTTAGTCCGAGAAACGGGAAGGCGCGATCGCTCCCGCCCATCGCCAGCATCACCGAAGCGATGCGCGTCGTGTCGGTCTGAAAAGCGAGGGCGACCAGATCCAGCATGACGCGGATGTGATCGGCGGTCTCAGAGGGAATGCCGTGCGGCGCGGTCGTCCCGGCAGGAGGCTGCTTCAGTGGCAACCGCTCGGCTGCTTGAATCTGGCGCTCCACCTCGCGCACCGAGTGCAGATATTCCTCGAGCTTGAGTCGGTCCGTTCCGCCGAGTTGCGTGCCGAGTTTCTTGGAATCTTCGAGCACCAAATCGAGCACGCTCGAGTTCACCATTCGTTGACGTCCACGTGCGGCGTCGCTACTGCGCGAGGGATCGCCGAAGAGCCGGAAGAACGCCAGACGCGGATTGATCTCCGTCGGAACGGGACTGGTGGGCGTGCGCCACGAGATCGCGTTGCGATACACGCCGCTGTAGCCCGCGTCGCACATGCCCGGCGATGTTGGCCGGTCGCAGGCGAGTTCCAACGATGGCAGCCGTGTGAGATGGCCGAGCTTCTGAGCGGCGAGTTGGTCAACCGAAATGCCACCGACGCGGATGTCTTTGCCGAAGCTCTTGAAGGGATGCGCGGCGGTGAGAAAGCTCGATGTCGCGCGCGGATGATCGCCGCCACCATCGCCGTGATCGCGGCCTTCGTTGAGCGTCAACCCGCGAAAGACGAGCAGCTCTTTCTTCACATCCGCGAGCGGCTCAAGCGTCTTTGAAAATGTGTCGAGCGGCCCAGCGGTCTCCATGTGCCAGCGCTGCCAATCCACACCGTTGGGCACATAGACGAAGCCGAGGCGGACGGGCGGCTGTGCAGGCTTTGCTTTCTCCGCAGCGTGAGCGAGCGACTCCAGCCACGGCAACGCGACGACCGCGCCCAGTCCTTTCAAAACAGCGCGCCGAGTGATGGGGCATCGGTGGATCATCGGAGATTCTTCGTGTAAAAAGTAGTGTGATTCCTGATCGTCCTCAACTCAAAATCCCTCACGGTTTCCCTGCGGCCATCCTTTGACGGAACGGAGAACTCGACACGATTCCGACGACAATCCGCGAGAGCTTGGCGCCGTCTGCATTCGTGGCGGCAACAATATTATCCACAACTCGGCCATCGAACGGTTCGACGCCTCGGCCCAGCGCGTAGGTCAGCAACTTCTCGGTCAGATTGCGCGCAAAGGCGTCCTGCTCTTTTAGCAGATACGATTTCAATCCAACGACGCCATCGATGGCCGTGCCGTTCGGCAGTTTGGCAGAAGCGTTGATCGCGAGATTACCTTCCTTGTCGCGCCAGCGACCCAGCGCATCGTAGTTCTCGAAGGCGAAACCAAGCGGATCCATGCGCTGATGACAACTCGCGCAAGTCGTATTCTGGCGATGCTGTTCCAAGCGTTCGCGAAGCGATATTTTACTGTCGCTCGCTGGGGCATCAGCCAATGCTTCGACCGTAGGCGGCGGCGGCGGTGGCGGCGCGCCGAGCAATGCGTCGAGCACCCACTTGCCCCGTTTGACCGGACTCGTGCGGTCAGGATGCGACGTGGCAATGAGTACGGCAGCAGTCGTCATCAAGCCGCCTCGACGTGATTCTGCCGGCAGCGAGTAACGGACAATTTGCAGGCGGTCGCGTTCCTTCGATCCCTCGCGATGCTCCGGTGCGAGTGGGAGTTTGTAGAGCTTCGCCAACTCCTCATTCGCGAAAGTAAAGTTGGCGTCGAGTAGATCCGTAATCGGCCGGTGCGCCGTCAATGCGTGATGAAAAAGCAGAACCGGTTCGGCGAGCATCCCATTGCGCAACTGCGTGCCAATCTTGCCAACCTTTGGATGCGGCTGAAACGTGTCCAGCCGCCGAATCTGCAGCCATTGCGTGACGAAGTTCTCCGCAAGCGCGCTCGATTTCGGATCTGCGAGCATCCGCCGCGTGTGCTTTTCCAGCACTTCCGTTTGAGTGAGCGAACCGGCGCGCGCGGCCGAGAACAGTTCCTCATCCGGCATGCTGGCCCAGAGAAAATAGCTCAAACGCGAAGCCAACTCGTAAGGATTCAACACGTAGGCCGCGCTGTTCTTGATCGGATCTTGTTCGATGCGATAGAGAAAATGTGGCGAGACCAGCGCGGCTTGCAGCGGGATTTGCAGCGCACCTTCGAACGATTCGCTGGGTGCATCGGCCTTCTCAAACAGCGCGACGTACTGCCGCAGTTCCGTCGTCGGCACCGCTCGTCGAAACGCTTTGGGCAGAAACGCGGCGAGGATTTCCTCCGCTGCCTTCGCGCGAGGCTGATCGGATGCGGGGCGAGCGATGATCAACTGACGGTGTGAATCAGGCAACTTCGCGAGATCGAAGTACGGCCCAGAAATCTCCAGCGACTCGACGGTGATCATCCCGTTTGCAGCATCGGCCGGTTCAAAGAGCGGCTTGTTTTGCTCGTGCTGATATTCCACCCACACTTGCACCAACCCGCGCCGGGCAATGTTGATCTTGCGCTCAGTCGTGATGGCCTTGCCCTGCCGCGTGATCGTGAAGCGATCGGGGTTGCTGCCATCAGTCTGAATCGCCATTTGCGATTGCTTGCCGTTGTTGGATTCCGTCCGCAGAACGGCTTTGACGCGGTACTCGCCCGCCTGACGAATCTCGAGCTCGGCAATCCACTTCGTCGGCCACATGCCGAGATTCCCTTGCGGACGTTTTGGCGAAACGACCCGCAGTTCGTCGGGCGCGAACTTCCGTTGCCGTGGTCCATCGAGTCCTTCCACCACAACGGCGCGGTCGAGAATCTCTTGAGCGGCGGCCAGATATTTTTCGAGATGCAACGGCGAAGTCGTCAGCACGTCGCCAATGTTGTCGAATCCGTAGCCGGCGCCATCGGCGGGAAAATCGCGCGTTGGATCCCAACCCAGATCAAACGTGACCCCGAGCAGATCGTGAATCGTGTTGCGGTACTCGACCCGGTTGAGCCGCCGCATCGTCACACGTCCGGGCTGCGGCGGAGTGGCCGCATCAATGCGCTTTACCGTGGCGGCCGCCCAGTTCGAGAGCCGTTCGATCTCAGCCGACGACGGCTGCGGCGCATCTTCCGGCGGCATCTCACGCTGATGCACACGCTTCTGGATTTCGACCCACACCTTTCGGCTTTTGAGTGCCGTAGCTTCATCGGATATCGCCGCCAGATTCAGCTCACCCTTGGGCTTTTTGGACGAGTGACAATCCACGCAGTACTTGACCATCATCGGGCGAATCTCACGATCAAAGTTGACGCTATCCCCTGCAACCAGGGGCAAAATCGGAACTAGAATCAGAGCAACGGATAGAGCGAGGTTTCGCATAAGACTTAATCTGAATGCCGTGAAAGTGACGCAATCGTAAGGATATTACTTCGAAATCACCAGCCCTGTTTCGTCGCTTTAGCGAGAGCGAACCGCAAAATGGCTCACTGATAAAGCCGCTCTTCGCGCGGGAGAGGGGTGCTGGGGCTTGGGGCTTCGCTTACTTGAAGCTCAAGACCGGTTTCTCGTGCGGAAGGGCGGGTTGTTTCGACGGCAATGGAGCCAACTTCTCCGATTCGCATCTTTCCGACCGTGTTTTGGCTGTTTCCTCTAAAAACTCGTCCTTTGACTCGGGAGTCAAACGCTCTAACTCACGAGTCAGACGACCAAACTCTCCAGTGAAACGTCCTGACTCGCGGGTGAAAGGTCGAAATTCCTGGGTCAAAAGGCCAAACAGGAGACAAAACGGCTCAGTTTGAGGGGGGAGCGAGGTGAGGCGGGGGTGGTGGAGGGCTGTGGAGGAGACAAGTTACTCGTCGCCGTTGCTGGGGCGACGCTCGCGTTCCCACTGGCGTTTGGCGCGTTCTGGGAGTGAATTATCAACTTTAACGTAATAGGTGTCTTCACCGAGGAGTTCGTCCACGGCGGTGTGGAGGGCGGCGGAGGGGGTGACGCGGTAGCGTTCGTCGGTCTCGATGAAGATAACTTCGCCGCCGGGTTGACGGAGGCAGAGGAAGAGGGGGCATTTGCCGGCGTGAGCGGTGGCGAGGTCGCGCAGGCGCTCGAGGTGTTCGCCGGTGAGGTGGGCGGTGTGGAGCCGGAAATGGACCTGCTTGGTGTAGCGGCGGGGGGCGTCCTCGAGCGGGATGATCTCCTGCGGGAAGAGCTTGGGCTTTTCCTCGCCGGTGGTGACTTCGGCGATGACGAGGAGGGCTTTGTTGACCTGAAGCAGCTCGCGGAAGCGGTCGTAGTTCTCGTTCATGCAGAGGATCTGCACGGTGCCGACGAGGTCCTCGAGCGTGACCATCGCGTAGGGCTTGTTACTTTTCTTGGAGATGCCGTGCTGAACGGCCGCGACCATGCCGCCGATGCGGGTCATGGAGCGATTCTCTAACTGAGCCAGGGTGAGAGTCGTGGCGAGGGAGTATCTCTCGAGAATCGGAGCCAGCGGTGTGAGGGGATGGCCGGTGACGTAGAAGCCGAGCAACTCCTTCTCGTGGGCGAGCAATTCGTGCTGCGGCCACTCGGGCAATTTGGCGAGGGAGCCAGCGGGCGCGGCTTCGGGTTCGCTCTCGCCGAAGAGGGAGGCTTGGCCTCGGACGCGGTCGGCAATGATGCTGGAGGCGCGGGCAAGAGCTCGGTCAATCTGGCCAAAGAGCGTGGCGCGGGTTTCGCGGAAGGGATCGCACGAGCCGGCTTTGATGAGGGATTCGAGGGTCTTGCGGTTGACGGTGCGGGTGTCCACGCGTTCGCAGAGGTCGGCGAGGGTCTTGAGCGTGCCGCCTTCGGTGCGGGCTTTGATCATGCTCTGCACGGCGATTTCGCCGACGCCTTTGATGGCGGCGAGGCCGAAGCGGATGCTGCGGCCGCCGGGCGCGGGCGCGAAGTGGATGTGGCTCTCGTTGACGTCGGGGGGCAGGACCTCAATGCCCATGATGCGGGCTTCGGCGATGTATTGGCCGAGTTTGGCGGTGTCGCCCATATCGTTGGTCATCATCGCGCAGAGGAACTCGACGGGATGGTTGGCTTTGAGATAGGCGGTCTGGTAGGCGACGATGGCGTAGGCGGCGGCGTGGGATTTGTTGAAGCCGTAGCCGGCGAACTTCTCGAGGATGTCGAAGACAGCGTTGGCCTTGGACTCCGGAATGTGGTTCGTGGCCTTGCACCCTTTGACGAAGGTCTCGCGCTGCTGGGCCATCTCCTCGACCTTCTTCTTACCCATCGCGCGGCGCAGCAGATCGGCGGCGCCGAGCGTGTAGCCGGCGAGGATCTGCGTGGCCTGCATCACCTGCTCTTGGTAGATGAGCACGCCGTAGGTTTCGCGGGAGATGCCTTCGAGGAGCGGGTGAGGATATTCGACGGCCATCTCGCCGTGGCGGCGCTTGATGAAGTCGGGGATCAGATCCATCGGGCCCGGGCGATAGAGGGCGACGAGCGCGGTGATGTGCTCGATGCTGGCGATCTGGAATTTGCGGCAGAGGTCGCGCATGCCCCCGGATTCAAGCTGGAACACGCCGAGGGTGTTTGCCTTGTTGAGCAGGTCGTACGTCTTGGCGTCGTCCAAAGGCAGGTTGTCGATGGGGATCTCGAGGCCTTGCGTGCGCTTCACCATCTCGCAAGTGTTGCGGATGACGGTGAGCGTCTTCAGCCCGAGGAAATCCATCTTCAACAGGCCGAGATCGCCGACGGGGCCCATCGGGTATTGCGTGACGATGGTGCCGTCCTCGTCCTGTTTCAGGGGGAGAAGAGTGACGAGCGGCTGCCCGCCGATGACGACGCCGGCGGCGTGGACGGAGGAGTTACGGGTGATGTCCTCAAGCACGAAGCCGGTGTCGATGAGCTCGCGCGTGGTCTCCTCGTTGTCGTAGGCGGCCTTGAGGTCCGGAGATTGCTTGAGCGCTTTCTTCAGATCCATCTTCAGCTCGTTGGGGATCATCTTCGCGAGGCGGTCGCACTCGCCGTAAGAGAGGCCCATGACGCGGCCGACGTCGCGCACGACGGACTTCGCGCCCATCGTGCCGAAGGTGATGATCTGGGCGACGCACTCGCGGCCGTATTTCTGGCGGACGTATTCGATGACGTCCGCGCGGCGGTCATCGGCGAAGTCGATGTCGATGTCGGGCGGGTTGACGCGCTCGGGGTTGAGGAATCGCTCGAAGAGGAGGCCGTAGCGGATCGGGTCCACGTTCGAGATATCGAGGAGATAGGTGACGATGGAGCCGGCCGCCGAGCCGCGCGCCACGCAGGAGATGCCGATGCTGCGGCCGTAACGGATGAAATCGCCGACGATGAGGAAGTAGCTGATAAAGCCGGTCTTCTCGATGGTGGTCAACTCGGTCTGGACGCGGTCGATGACGTTCTTGATTGCCGCCGCAGAATCTCCGCCCGCGGTGTAAGTCGGCAGGCGCGCGGGGTCATCGCAGCCTTCGATGATGAACTCTTTTCCCTCGGCGCGGCAGCGGAGCCCGTAGCGGCGGTTCAATCCCTCGACGAGAAGTTGGCGCAGATACCCTTCGCGCGTGAAGTGCTCGGGCGGATGGAAGACGGGGTAGTGGAGCTTGTTGAACTCGATCTCGACGTTGCATTTCTCGGCGACCTCGAGCGTGTTGCGCACGGCCTCGGGCACCTCGGAGAAAAGCGCGGCCATCTCCTCGGCGGAGCGCAGGTAGAACTGCTCGGGCACGTAGCGCATGCGCTTGGTGTCGGCGAGTTGCGTCTGCGTGCCGATGCAGATGAGGCAATCGTGCGCGTGAGAATCGCTTTTGTTGACGTAATGGACGTCGTTTGTCGCGACGAGCTTGAGGCCGAACTCCTTCGCCCACGGGATGAGATGGCGGTTCACCTTCGCCTGCTCGGCGATGCCGTGGTTCTGCAGCTCGAGATAGAAGTTCTCCGCGCCGAAGGTTTGCTTGAACCAATCGATCGTGTCGCGCGCCTTGTCGAGTTGGTCGTGCTGGATGAGTTGGGGAATCTCGCTGGCGAGACAGCCGGAGAGGGCGATGATGCCTTCCTTGTGCAGAGCGAGGAGTTCCTTGTCGATACGCGGCTTGTAGTAGTAACCCTCGAGATGCGCGGCGGTCGCGAGCTTGACGAGGTTTTGATAGCCGCGCTCGTCTTTGGCGAGCAACACGAGGTGGTTGTAGATGTCCTTGCCGGTGCCGCCCTTCTTTTCCAAACGACTCCCCGGCGCCACGTACACCTCGCAGCCGAGGATCGGCTTGATGCCCTTCTCCCGCGCGGCTTGGTAGAAATCAATCGCGCCGTAAAGCACGCCGTGGTCGGTGATGGCGAGGGCGGGGAACTTCAGGGCGTGGGCACGCTCCACGAGCTTGTCCAGACGGCAGGCGCCGTCGAGCAGCGAATACTCGGTGTGCTGGTGAAGATGGACGAACTCGGCGTGCATTGCGCGCGGGGAATCTACCGCTCGCGAGAGAGGCGGCGCAAGCGTGGAGGACGCGGCAAAAAAGGGAACAAGTCGGACAAATAAAGGATTGTGGCGGAGCGCCATTTCTGGTCTGCTGCGGTATCCCCGTAAAGGGGGAGTGAAAGACTATTATGACGCTAGACTTGTTGTTCTGGATTGGTGCGGGTTTCGGGCTGGGCATCGTGTACTCCTCGTTGTTCGAGTGGACGTTGCACCGCTTCGTGATGCACAAAGCCGTGGGGTCCTTCGACTACGCCTTCAAAGCTCATGCCGTGGTACATCACCAGACCTTCAAGGCCGACCACACCTACCACCTCGTTCACGAGAAGGATGCGCGCCTGATCCCGATGGCGTGGTGGAACGGCCCCGTGCTCGTCACGCTGACGCAGCTCCCGTTCGCCATCGCCGCTTGGAAGACCGGCCACTGGGCCTTGCTGGCCGGTTCGTTCACCTCCTGCGCCGCTTACTACTGCACCTACGAGTATATCCACTGGTGCATGCACCTGCCGAGACAACGGAACCTGGAGCGTTCCGGCATCTATTTTCGCCTGAACGGCCATCACCTGTTGCACCACCGTTACATGCACAAGAACTTCAACGTGGTGCTGCCGCTCGCCGATTTCCTGCTCGGCACGCTGCTGCTCCGCTCGAAGGTCCGCTTCGCCCAGCCGAAGGGTTCAGCCGTTCCGAACGTCCAGCCCAACGCCCGCCTCCGGGATCCGATCCCCGACGTGATGGAGACCGCTGAAGTCGCGATGGGCAAGTAACCCTTCGCGCCCGCCGATCTCCGTTTCCTCGTTGTCGCCAAAATCGGATTGCCTTCATGAGGCGTTCCGCAACACTTCTATTGCCATGAGCAAGATGACCCAATCGCCGCCCAAAAAATTTGCCGCCTATCCGCGCCTCAACCCGCTGGGCATCGGCAAAAATATCTCCGCCGCCGATCTCATTGACGAGTGTTTCATGGCGTACAACGGCGGGCGCCTGCGCGAAGCCGCCAAGCTGCTCGCGGAGAAAATGCTGCCCGACGACGGGTTCGTCGGCATGAGCCTCACCGGCGCGCTCACGCCGGCGGGCCTCGGCAAGAGCTGCCTCATCCCGCTGATGAAGGCGGGCTTCGTGGACTGGATCGTCTCCACCGGCGCGAATCTTTATCACGATCTGCACTACGGTTTGGACATGCGGCTCTACGCGGGCAGCCCTTTCCTCAACGACGTGGATCTGCACAAGGACGGCGTCATCCGCATTTACGACGTGCTCTTTGATTACAACGTGCTGCTCGACACCGACGCCTTCGTGCGCGAGGTGATCCAGTGCGCCGAGTTCCAGCGGCCGATGGGCACGGACGAGTT
>CAMASG010000031.1 GCA_945860945.1 Akkermansia muciniphila | reverse complement strand
CGGCGGCATCGTCGGAAGGGACGATGATCTTGGAGCCGGAGCTCAGACGCGCGAGCGACTTGGCGAGCTGGGTATTGCTCACGTTGAGGTAGTTGGCCGTCTGCTGGGCCTGGGTATTTGTATTGATGACCATAGGTCTTGTTAGGGTTTGGGGCTGGGACTGGGATCAGGGTTTGGGTGCGACAGCGTGTGAGTCTTTAGGTTTGTTCTGTTTTAGGAGTTGCTCAATCCCGGGGCGGGTGAGGCCGGCGGCATTGCGGTTACTGACGGTTATTTCCTCGTACACTTCCTTGCGAAAAATCGGGATCTCAATCGGCGCCTCGATGCCGAGGCGGACGGTTTCTCCTTCCAAGCGCAGCACGCTGACGGTGATTCGGCCGTCAATCACGATGCTTTCGCCGGGTTTTCTGGAGAGAACGAGCATGGTCAGCTTTTCAAAAGATGGCTCAACGGCAAATCGATGGCGTTGTTGGGCACTACTTGCCGCGCGATGAGCGTGTCGCGGTGATAAACGATGGGCCCTTTGAGGTTGGCCATCACCGTGCCGTCTTTGCGGCAGGTGGCGATATTGATCATCACGGCGTCGTCGGGAGAACGCAGGCCGAGGGCTGCGGCATCCTCGTCGCTCAAATCCACGGGGTAATCGGTAGCGGCGTAGGTGGAGGGAATGACTAGGAACGAAAGAGGCGTGCCATCAAGACCCTCGAGCAATTGATAGGGAGCGATGTCTGGTGGGGATATTAAGCGGAACCGCTTGTTGGACTCGAATCCGAGCAGGCCCATCGGGAACACCAACTCAGTGGCGCTCTCCTCGAGGTCCATCGGAGCCTCGGTCTCTCGGCCAGTTTTTTCCAGAGTCAGCATATCCGTTAAAATTCCGAGTGACGAAAGCAGCAGGCATGCCAAGCGGGTAAAATGGCTGTTTTTAGGCCTTTTAAGACCGATAACCGCTTTTTAAGGGCGTTCTAGCGGGGCGACTTCAGGCGAAGGAGGCTGTGGAAGAGGAAAAAACGGACAGGGGACGGAAAAAAGTCCCCGAAATGAAGAGGGGGCCTAGATTTAGGGCGGAAAATCGAACCGCAGGGTGGTTTCGCCCACCTGCAAGCTGTCGCTGTTGGTCAGGGGCGCTTTGCCGGCGAGGGGTTGATTGTTCAACCGCGTGCCGTATTTGCTCTTCAAATCCTCCGCCCACCATTGCCCGCCTTCTTGCCAGACGCGGGCGTGGATGCGCGAGACGGTCGTGTCCGGGGTCAGGTCAATCTGCACCGACGCGCCAGCGTTCGGTCGGCCGATGACGATGTTCGTCCCCTCGGCGGTTTTGATCCGCCACTTGCCCTGATATTGAAGGTTTATCTGCATCGCGTCTCTAAACTGGGTCGGGAGGCGAAGCTCGCGACTATCCCCACAAGGCAAAAAAACTGGTAAAAAATCAATCTTGAATTTAAACCTTCTGGAATGAACCCCGAGGGTCAACCGGTCGGCGCGTGCCTTTCCGCCGTCGCCGAGGCGCTGGCTCCTAGCCAAATGGTCGGTGGCGGACGCTACACGTTGCTCTGGATGATTGGCGCCGGTGGCAGCGCGATGCTTTGGCTCGCACAAGACGAACGCCTCGGCGAAACCGTTGCACTGAAGTTCCTCCTCCCCCAAGCCGCCGCGGATCCGCGGATGCTCGCGAGCCTGCGTCAGGAGACGCTTCGCTGTCGCCGCCTTGCCCACCGCAACGTGGTGCAGACGTACGATCTTTACGAGGCACCGGGCGAGACGCCGTTCATCATCATGGAGCATGTGGATGGACCGAGTCTTCACACGCTCCGGATTGAGCAACCCAAACAAGTGCTCACGTGGCAATTCCTCGAGCCGATTGTGAAGCAGCTTCTCGAAGCACTCGAATATGCGCACGGGGATACCCTCGTTCACCGCGATCTCAAGCCGGCCAATCTCATCCTCGATCAGCGCGGACGTCTCAAGCTCGCCGACTTCGGCATCGCCGCGATCATGGATGATTTTTACGCGCGCGTCCTGAACCTGCGCGACCCGAGCGGCACCGTCACCTTCATGAGCCCGCAGCAGATGGAAGGCGAACCGCCTGTGCCGACGGATGATATTTATGCTTTGGGCGCCGCGCTCTACGAGTTGCTCAGTGGCCAGCCGCCTTTCCACACCGGCGACATCGCCCATCAAGTCCGCAACGTCGCGCCGCAGCCGATTCTCGCCCGCCTGCGCCAGCTCAAGCTCAAGCACGATTTGCCCGCCACAGCCGCCACGCTGATCATGGCTTGTTTGAAGAAAGATGCGGCGGAACGCCCGCAAACGCCGCGCGCCGTTGGGAAATGGCTCGGGCTGCACTTGGGCAGCGAATACCTCGCGCCACCGCGTGGTCAGGGAGCAAGTGAGCCGGCGGGACACTGGCGGATGACGCGCGCGGGTCGGATGATCAAGCTGCCGTTGAGGTCGGAGCCGGTGCCCTCGGAACACTTCTGGTTCGCGTTATCCATCGCGCTGTCGGTGCTGCTGCTCGCTGCCTTTATCTACTGGTGGCTGCGAATCCGCGCCCACTGATTCTCGCCGCGGCGAGGTTTCTCGTATCGCGGCGGGTCACTTCGCGGCGAAGAATTGCTGCGCTTCCTCGAGAGTTTCCTTCGAACCAATATCGAGCCAAAGGCCGGGGATGGACCATGTGCGCACGGGCGTCCGCGGATAAAGCCACTGGATGAGCCGGCCGGGTTGATCGGGGTTGTTGCCCTCCGCGATGTATTGCCGGATGAGCGGGAGCGTCGCGCGCGGATAGTAATAGAGCGCGATGCCGATGAGTGTGCTGGCCGGTTGCGCCGGTTTCTCGACGAAGCTCGCGATGCGCCCGTCCTCCACGGAAACCACGCCGTACTTTTTCGCCTCCTCGAGACTTTTCACGTCGTACAGGCCGAGCACGGGCGTGGTTTGCGCGCGACAGAATTCGCCGAGACCGGCGAGCTGTTCGCTGAAAAGATTGTCACCGGCGACGACGAGCAGGTCGTCATCGAGTTGCTCCTGCGTCATCACGAGATGGAGATCGCCGATGGCGCCGAGCTTGTTGGCGTCGTCGGTCGTGCCGTCGTTGATGACGCGCAGCGTCTCCTTCGCCGGATGCGTCGCGGCCCATTTCTCAAAGTGCGGCGTGAACTTCGCGTTGGTCACGACATACACGCGGTCGAGAGCGTGGTCGTGATTGCCGACCGGCGCGAGTGCGTCGAGCACGTGATCGAGCATCGGTCGGCCGCCGACGGACAGGAGCGGCTTCGGCTGGTTCAACGTGAGCGGATGGAGTCGCGTGGCGTAGCCGGCGGCGAGGACGATTACTTTCATGAGGGTTTCTGGTGATCGAACAAATCGGGCGCGCACTGGCGCACGAGGGCTTGGGCGCGGACGAGAATTTCCGCACCGGAATCACAGCCAAGCGCGAACTCGGCGAGAACTTTTGCTTCACTCATCTTCAAGCGACGGATGAGGTGTTTCACCGGCGGCAACATCATGGGTACGACGCTCAATTCATCCACGCCGAGGCCGAGCAGCAGCGGCACGAGCACGGGGTCGCTCGCCATCTCGCCGCAGACGCCGGTCCGGATGCCGTTGCGGCGGCCGGCTTCCGTTGTCAGTTTGATGAGACGCAGGATGGCGGGATGCGTCGGTTCGTAGAGCGGGGCGATCTTTTCGTTTAGCCGATCCACGGCGAGCGAGTACTGGATGAGATCGTTGGTGCCGATGCTGAAGAACTTCACCCGCCGCGCGAGCGCATCGGCGATGATCACGGCGGAAGGAATCTCGATCATCGTGCCGATTTCGAGATTCTCGTCGAAAGGCGTGCCGCTCGTGCGCAGCGCGGCTTTGCACTCGTCGAGCAGCGCGTTGGCTTGAGTCAGTTCGTCCACGCCGGAAATCATCGGATACATCACCTTCACGTTGCCCTCGGCGCTGGCGCGGAGGATGGCGCGGAGCTGCGCGCGGAAGATGTCCGGTTGATGCAGGCAGAAGCGGATGGCCCGCCAGCCGAGCATGGGGTTCGCTTCCGCCGTCGTGTCGATGTAGGTGGCGAACTTGTCGCCGCCGAGATCGAGCGTGCGGATGATGACCGAGTGCGGCTTGGCCGCGGCGGCTACTTGCCGATACGATTCGTACTGCTCCTCCTCGGTCGGCATCGTGTCGCGGTTGAGGAAGAGAAACTCGGTGCGGAAAAGGCCCACGCCATCGGCGCCGGATTCGCGCACCGCGCCCGACTCGGCATCGCGCTCGATGTTTGCGGAGAGCATTATGCGCACGCCATCGAGCGTGATGGCCGGCTGATCTTTGAGTGCGAAAAGCTGGACGGCGCGATCCGCCTGCCGACGCTCGAGCTGGCCGTACTCGAAGAGCGTCTGGTCGGTCGGATTGATGATGATGACGCCGTTGTAACCGTCGAGCAGCACGTGGTCGCCGGTGGCGAGTTCCTTGCTCGCGTTCTTCAGGCCGACCACGGCGGGAATGCGCATCGAGCGGGCCATGATGGCCGTGTGCGAGGTCTTACTCCCGCTGTCGGTGGCGAATCCGAGCACCTTGCTCCTGTCGAATTGCGCCGTGGTGGAAGGCGGGAGGTCGTGGCTGATGATGATGCATGGCTCGCGGAGATGGCGCAGATCAATGTGGTCGGGGCGGCCGAGAAGGTTGTTCAACAGGCGGCCGGCCACGTCGCGCATATCGGCGGCGCGCTCGCGCAGATACTCGTCATTCACTCCAGCCAATGCGCACGCGAACTTCTCCGCCACCATGTGGTAAGCGTGCTCCACGTTCACCTTCTCCTGCTGAACGAGCCGCATGACTTCCTCCAGCACGCTGGGGTCCTCGAGCACGAGCAGGTGGGCGTCGAAGATGTCCGCATCTTTGGTGGCGAGGCCCGCGCGCACTTTCTCCTGCACTTCGAGAATCTGCTGGCGCGTCTGGAGGAGTGCCTGCTGCAGACGCTGCAGTTCGCCGGGCACTTGCGCATCTGCCAGCATGCGGCGTGGCGGTTCCTCGTCGTGAGGCCGGCCCAGCACAAGAATCTTCCCACGACAGACGCCTGCGGAGACAGGGATGCCGTTCAGGATTATCTCGCCGGTTGGAAGCTGACTCGTCACCTGCGTTGGATTGTTTGGAATCACCTTGGTCTAAACAAGCAAATTGTTCGCGCGCAGAAAACTGCTGCCTCCGCGCCGCGCCTGCGCTATCAATGAAACGGTGAACGCGCCGCGCGCCATCCGCAACCTCGCCCTCGCCGGTTTCATGGGCACAGGCAAGTCCGCCGTCGGCCGGCAGGTCGCGGCCGAGATGGGTTTCGCCTTCGTGGACACCGACGAGCTGATCGAGGCCCGGGCCGGCAAGCGCATCAGCGATCTTTTTGCGCAGGAGGGCGAACCGGCGTTCCGGAAGCTCGAGAGTGAAATCGTCGCCGAGCTCGCGCAGCAGCGCGACACGATCGTCTCCACCGGGGGCGGTCTCATCGTGAACCCCGAGAATCTCGCCAGCCTCAAAACGCACGCGCTTGTCGTCTGTCTTTGGGCTTCGCCCGAGATGGTTTTCGAACGCACGCGGTACGCCAGCCATCGTCCGTTGCTGCAGACCGCCGATCCGCTGGCGCGCATCCGCGAACTGCTCGCCGCGCGCGAACCCGCTTATCGCCAAGCCGACGTGCTGGTGAACACCGAGTTCCGCTCCATCAAAGAAGTCACGCAGCAGGTGCTCCACCAATTCCACACCGCCCGCCGCGCCTCCGCGCCGTGAAAGCCGTCATCGTTCAGCGCGCCCGCGAGCTGGGCTTCGATGATTGCCGCGTGACCACCGCCGCGCCGCCGCCGCACGCCGCCGAGTTCGAGCAGTGGCTCGCTCAGCGAAATCACGGCGAGATGGAATACCTCGCGCGCAACGCGCACAAACGAGTCGATCCGCAGCTCGTGCTCGCCGAGGCCAAGTCGCTCATCACACTCGCGGTCAGCTACGCCGGTGCGGGCGCTGGCTCGGAAACGCAACGTGCGGCTCCGTATGCCGCCGATTCGCCAGGCGGTGTCATCGCCCGCTACGCACGTCATGCCGATTATCACGATGTGATCGGAGAACAGCTCCGGCAGCTCACGGAATTTGTGAGCCAGCTCGGCGGCCACGGCACGCGTTCGCTGTGGTACGTGGACACCGGACCGTTTCTCGAACGCGATCTCGCGCAGCGTGCCGGTCTCGGCTTCACCGGCAAGCACACGAACCTCATCAGCCGCCGTCTCGGCAACTGGATTTTCCTCGCCGAGATCATCACCACGCTCGAGCTGCCGCCGGACGCCCCGGAGAAAAACCGCTGCGGCACTTGCACGCGCTGCATCACTGCTTGTCCTACGCAGGCTATCACCGCGCCTTTCCAGCTCGATGCGCGCCGCTGCATTTCCTATCTGACGATTGAGCTGAAGGGCAGCATTCCAGAGGAGTTTCGTCCCGCGCTCGGCAACCGCATTTACGGTTGTGACGATTGTCTCGCAGCGTGTCCGTGGAATCGGTTCGCGCAGGCGGGAAATCTGATGAAGGCGCACGCGCGTGCCGATCTCGCCCAGCCGGACTTGCTGGAATTGCTCGCGCTCGATGCCGCGAGTTTCAAGGCGCGCTTCGCCGGCACACCGATTCTGCGGACGAAACGGCGCGGGTTGTTGCGCAACGTCTGCGTCGCGCTCGGCAATGTGGGCGATACACGCGCGTTGCCGGCGTTGGAGAAAGCCGCGATGGATTCCGAGCCGCTCGTCGTTGAGCACGCTCGCTGGGCGATGGAGCAAATCCGCCGGCGCGCGGGTGGAACGATTTAGCTCACGCCGAACATCTCTTCGTATGCCACGGCCAGCGTCGCGAAGGTGAGCGGGACGGTGATCAGCAGGCCCAGCCCGCACGGAATCGTGCCGACCACATTGACGAGATAAAGCACGACCAGCAGGAAGAAAAGGCGCCACCAATGTTTGCGCACCACGGCGCGGCTCGTGCCCATCGCATCCCAGAAATTCATCTTCCGATCTACGCAGAGCGGCAGGGTGAAAATCCAGCAGACGAAAAAGTAGGCGAGGGGAATCACAATGGCCAGCAGGCCGGCAATCAGGCCAATCCATGCGAGGGCGCCGAAAGCGGTATTCAGGCCTTTGATCATTTCGGTGGTGGCCGTTATTATGGCTACACCATCCTTCGCCGCCGTAACCTTCTTGAGCGCGCTGCTGAATCCGGAGGCGAAGAAGCTGGACCTGACCGAGAACGCGATGATGAGGGCGCCGCCGATGGACATCAGCGCGTAAAAAACTCCCGGCACAATATGGCCGAGCGCGAGGTGGAGAAAGTTTCGTTTAAAGCCGGAGAAGGTGTCGCCGACGGCGCTCTCCCAACCGCGGGCGTTCTTGATGAAGAAATACATTTGCCCGCCGAGCAACGGTCCGGGAACGGTGATTGTCGCCAGCAACATGATGGGCGCGATGATGCAGCCCAAGAACGGTACCGCGCCTAACACCGAGAAGGCAATCAAGCACGCGACGGGGATGAGGAACACGACGAGGATGAGGAACACGACGATCGAGGCGCCGAAGTTGCCTTTCAACACAGTCCAGCCGCGTCCGATAATCTCGCCGATGGTGAAGTGATAGTCGCGCGCGAGCAGGTTGTCCGGCAGCGGCACCTCGGCATCCGCAGCGGCTCCTGACCGGTGCAGCGGACGGAAACTCGGCGAGTGAGCGGGCCGGTTCTGTGACTTTGTTAAGTTGGGTGCAGCGGCTGTGCCGCCGAAGATGTCGGCGAACTCGGGATAGTCGCTGAGATGTTTCCAATCGCCGCCGGCGAATTGCACGGGCGTTTGCCCATCCACGCGGCCATCCTGAAACCATTCGCGCATCGCGTCCGCACTAATGGGGCCGTACTGGTTATTGTCGGACGCAACAATTTTATACATAGGCGGACAGGTTGGGCGCGAGACTGATGTGGAGGGTGTGCGAACCGCGGTTGGTTTTCAAGCCCGCAAGCCGGCTCAACTCGGCGCGAGCCAACGGAAGGCGGGCAGATTCCGCAACACACCGAAGATCATCATCGCCGCCGCCAGCACCCAGATCCACCAGATGGCAACGCGCTTCGGCGGCAACGCGCGATCCGCGAATGCGCGCGCGGCTTCGCGCAGCATCAGCCACGCGACGAGTGGCGCGACGATGACCCAGAGCGGATTCAAGCGGAACGCCTCGGCGATGTTGCCGTGCAGAAGCTGATGCGTCGCGCGCATCCCGCCGCAGCCGGGGCAGTGCAGTCCGGTGAGCGCGTGCAACGCGCAGCGCGGATAGAAGCCGCCATTGGCGGGGTTGAACCAGAACAACACTGCCGCGACCGCGAGGAGCGCGGAACCGAGCGACAACACCGCGATCAACCGCCAGCGTTCGCCGCGAGGCCGGATGATGGGCGGCACCGCGTTCAGCGGCGCGGCGGGCGCGGTGTTAGCGGCGGCTGGATTCATCGCTCAACGTTTTCCCGCGCTGGCGGCGGCCAGTCCCAGCAGGCCGAGGATGGTGGTGATGCCGATGGTGAGAATGGCGATACGGAGGATGAACGCGACGATGGCGCAGATGAGCCCCGTCACAGCGATTCCTTTGCCTTGCTGCGCGGGGTTTTTCTTCAACTGCGACAGCGCGATGGAGGCGAGAATGATGCCGAGAATATCGAGCGCGAGTCCGGCTCCCAAGATGAACACGCCCCATAATCCGCAGCAGCAGCAACAGAACGAGAGCATCGAGACGATCCCGCTGATCATGCCGGCGACGGCGAAAGAGTTCGTGCCCGCGGCTGTCGTCGGTGTGGATAACTGCGCAGTGACTGATGGCGGCGGTGCCGCGCTGACGAATTCAGCAATCGTCGTTAGCGGAACCCAGTCGTTCGCGCCCTCGCGGTTCATGAGCGTCTGACCGTTTGCACGGCCTTCCGTAATCCAGCGCCGGACTTGCTCGGCAGGCGCGGGGCCGTATTGACGTCCATCCACACCGAGCATCCGATAACGCGGCGCAGGCATCGTGGGATTACTGACAGCGGCCGCAACGGGCTTCGTGCCTGTCTGTAATTCTACGAGCTTGGCGTTGGCTTTGCCGGAATCCAACGTCTCAGCCGCGAGCGTCCAACCGGCGTCGATGGACTTACATTTGCCGGCGAGAAAGAGCGCGGCGGCGGCATTGAGCAGCACGGCATCGCGCTTCGGGCCGCGTTCTTCGCCGCACAACAGACGGCGGATGATCTCGGCGTTCATCTTCGCGTCACCGCCGGCGAGGTCGGCGAGCGTGGCGGGCTGCAGCGCGAAGTGCTGCGGATCGAGCGCGGAAGTGGCCAGCGCGCGGTCTTGATAAAATTCAGCCACGAAAGTTTCGCCCAACGTGGAAAGCTCGTCGAGATAGGCATCCTGACCGCTTTTCGCCGCGCCGGTGCCGATCAATTTCGCGTGAGGGATGAGGCCGCTCACGACCATCCCGCGCCGGATGCCGAGCGATTGCAACACGCGCGCCATCGGCTCGCACAGCTCGGGGCGCGGCACGCCGATGAGTTGCGCGGTGGGCGCGGCGGGATTCAACAGAGGTCCGAGAAAATTAAAAATCGTCTTCTGTCCGCGTTCAGCGCAGAGCTTGCGCGCGGGAGCGATGTGCTTGAAGGCGGGATGAAATTTCGGCGCCCAGAGAAAAGCGAAGCCGTGCTCGCGCAACGCACGCGCGGCCTGCTCGGGCGAAAGATCGACGGGGATACCGAGCGCTTCGAGCACGTCCGCGCTGCCGGACTGCGAGGTGATGGCGCGGTTGCCGTGCTTGGCGACAGTGACGCCCGCGGCGGCGCAAACGAGCGCGACAGTGGTGGAAATGTTGAACGTGTTCAGGTAATCCCCGCCGGTGCCGCAGACGTCGAGAATCTCGCCGGCGCGCGTGATGTCATCGAGCGGCACGGTCACGGCCATCGCGCGCAGTTCGCGTGCGAATGCGGCAATCTCCGCGGTCGTTTCGCCTTTGCGCGCGAGCGCGGTGAGGAAGCCGGCCTTCGTCTCGGGCGCGATGGTTTCGGCGATGAGCTGCGTCACGGCGCCGTGCACCTGATCGTCGGTCAGAGCCTCGCCACGTTCGAGCTGGCTGGTCAGTTCAGTGAGCACGGGCGCAGTCTAAGTTCAAAGGCCAAAGTTCAAAAGTTCAAAGTTCAACAGGGGTTTCGAGATGAAATTGGCGTGACGCACCGTGGCCTTGGCGGGCAGATTGCGGGCGATGGATGCAGAACGTCACGTGGCCGAGGTGCTGCCGACGCACACGCCGGAGCTGTTCGCGGCGGCGGTGCGGCGGGCGGCGGACCTGCTACGTGCGGGTGAGGTGGTGGCTCTACCGACGGAGACGGTTTACGGGCTCGCGGCGAACGCGCTGGATGCTCGTGCCGTGGCGAAGATTTACGAAATCAAAGGCCGGCCGGCGCACAACCCGATCATTGTCCACGTCGCTGATTTCGCGTTGGCGCGGCGCTGCGTGAGTGCGTGGCCGGAAGCGGCGGAGCGGCTCGCGAAATCTTTCTGGCCGGGGCCGCTCACTCTCGTGCTGCCGCGCGCGTCGGAGATTCCCAATCTCGTCACAGCCGGCGGTGACACGGTGGGCGTGCGCTGGCCGAGGCATCCGTTCATGCAGGCGGTGATTCGCGAGTGCGGTTTTCCACTGGCGGCACCGAGCGCGAATCTTTCCAACCAAGTTTCGCCGACGAACGCCGAGCACGTGCGGCAGGGGCTTGGCGGCCGGATTCCGCTCATCGTGGACGGCGGACAATCGCAGGTGGGAATCGAAAGCACGGTGGTGGATGTGAGCGGCGCGGGAGTGCGCGTGTTGCGGCCGGGGATGATTCACGAGGCTGCACTCGCCGCGGCGTTGGGTGAGTTGCGCTGGCCGATTGAGGAGATGAGTTCTCAAAAATCTAGCGAAGATGCTCGCGAAACGCTCCGGAGTCCGGGGCTTTTGGAAAGGCATTACGCGCCGACGGCGCGGCTGGTGGTCTGCGCGTGGCGTGATGATGACGATTTGTTGGCGCAACTCGCGGTCTATCGCGCGCACGCGGCACACACGTTTGTGATCGCGCACACGCGGATTCCAAGCGGGATGAATTTCGGCGGCGTGAGCGTGATTCCGCACGACGCGGAGGCCTACGCGCGCGCGCTGTACGGGGAACTGCACCGCTGCGACGCCGAAGGGGCGGAGCTGATCGCTGTGGAAGCTCCGCCGTCGAGGCCGGAATGGGCGGCTATCGCGGATCGCCTGCGCCGTGCATCGGCGTGAAGTGGAGCGAGTGTTTGACGCGCACGCGACCTTCGCGCAATCTCGGCGCGCAATGCGATTCAATACAACCATCGCCGCGGTATTTTTTGCCTCTGTGTTATCCGCGTGGGCGCAGGCTCCAGCCGCGACGAACTGGCTGGTCTCGCTCGATGACTGCCTGCATCTGGCGCTGCGGAATAACCTGAGCGTGCAAATCGAGCGGCGCGGGCCCGCGGCGGCGCGGTTCACGCTGGAAGGCGCATACGGCGCATATGATCCTTCGTTGGTTCTCAGCAACAAGGTCAGTTACTTCGACAACCCCGGCCGCATCGATTCCTTCACCGGATTCACTTCGGGCACGAGCCAGAACTGGACGGAGAGCTACGGGCCGGGCGTAAGAGGGTTGCTGCCGTGGGGCACGACCTACGATGTCTCCGCGAATTTCTACCGCGACACCGGCACGTCATACTCGTCCAGCGCCCAGTATCGCGATAGCCTTAGCTTCACGCTCATCCAGCCGCTGATGAAAAATAGTGAGGTCGATTCCTCGCGTTACGCGCTGCAACTCGCGAAGAAGGATTTGAAAATCTCCGAGCTCGCGTTCCTTTCGAAGGTGCACCAAGTCGTGGCCGCCGTGCAGCTCTCCTATTACGAATTGGTTTACGCGCAGGAGAACATTCGCGTGTACCAGAAATCGCTCGAGCTGGCGGAGCAGTTCCTCGCCGAAACGCGGAAAAAGGTCGAGGTCGGCGTGCTCGCGCCATTGGAAGAAAAGCTTGCCGAGTCGCAGGCCGCCACGCGCAAAGCCGAGCTGATTGGCGCCCAGCGCGAACTCGAAGCGAAAGAGAACGCGCTCAAGAATCTGCTCACGGCCGATTTCGTCGCGCTGGCCGGCGCGCGTCTCCAGCCAGCCGACGTGCTGGTCGCATTGCCTACGCTGCTCGAGTCGCAGCCGAGTTGGGAACGCGGTCTCGCCAAGCGTCCGGAGTTGTTGCAGGCGCGGCTCGATTTGGAGCGGCAGGATTTGAGTCTGCGCTACTTCAAGAATCAGCGGTTGCCGCAGCTGGATCTCGTCGGCACTTACGGACACAGCGGTCTCGGCGGGAACTTCGGCAACGGCTTCGATGACATCACGCACGGCCGGCATCCGTTTTATTCTTACGCGCTCATGTTCACCTATCCGCTCGGCAACCGGACCGCGCGCGCGAATCACGAGGCCACCAAAGTCGCGAAGGAGCGGAGTCTGCTTCAGTTGAAAAAGCTAGAGCAGGACGTGCTCGTGGAGATTGATGACGCCGTGAAACTCGCGCGGTCCGACTTCGAGCGCTCGGACGCCACGCGGAAGGCACGCCAGTTCGCCGAAGCCGCGCTTGAGGCTGAGCAAAAGAAACTCGAGGCCGGCAAGAGTACTAGCTTTGTCGTGCTCCAACTTCAGCGCGATCTCACCACTGCGCGTTCGGCCGAGATGCGCGCCGTGGCTGATTATCACAAAGCCCTCGCGCGCCTCGCTCTCAGCGAAGGCACCGTGCTCGAGCGGAACAAGCTCACCGTGGAAATCAAATGACCTCGCGGCCCTCGCGGTTTTCTGGCGTATGCAGCAGTATCACGACCTCCTGAAACTCGTCCTCGAGAAGGGCAAATTCAAAGCCGACCGCACCGGCACCGGCACCTACTCGCTCTTCGGTGCGCAGACGCGATTCTCGCTGCGTGATTCCTTTCCGTTGCTCACCACGAAGAAGGTCCACGTCAAATCCATCCTCTACGAGCTGCTTTGGTTTTTGCGCGGCGAGACGAATGTGAAATGGCTGCAGGAACGCGGCGTGACAATTTGGAACGAGTGGGCCGACAAGGACGGCAACCTCGGTCGCGTGTATGGCGCGCAATGGTGCGACTGGCGAACTGCCGACGGCCGTTCGGTCAACCAGATTGACCGCGTCATCGAGCAGATCAAAAAAACTCCCGACTCGCGCCGGCACATCGTCAGCGCGTGGAACGTCGGCGAGATCGAGCAGATGGCTCTGCCGCCGTGCCACACGATGTTCCAGTTCTTCGTGCAGGATGGCGAACTCTCTTGCCAGCTCTACCAGCGCAGCGCGGACCTCTTTCTCGGCGTGCCGTTTAACATCGCTAGCTACGCGTTCCTCACGCTGATGGTCGCACAGGCCACCGGCCTCAAGCCCGGCGACTTCGTTCATACCTTTGGCGATTTACACCTCTACTCGAATCATCTCGAGCAGGCGAAGCTCCAACTCAGTCGCGAGCCTCGCCCGTTGCCGCGGATGAAGTTGAATCCCGCCGTGAAGGACATCCACGACTTCCAGTTCGAGGATTTCACGCTCGAAGGCTACGACCCGCACCCAGCCATCAAGGCGCCAATTGCTGTGTGAGGAACCGACAAGGTTTGACGATGAATCAAGTCGAACAGAAAACGGCCGAGTTGGTGAAGCTCATCCGCGCGCTCGATTGGTTCCAGTTCGAGAAACTGCTCGCACTGCTGTACACCGATAGCGGTTACGTCGTCTGCCGAATGGGTGGAGCCAAGGCTGATGGAGGCGTGGACTTGCTCGTCGAAAAGCCCGGCAAGAAAGGCTTGGTGCAGTGCAAGCACTGGCGGGCTTGGAATGTGCCGGTCAAGGAGGTCCGAGAGCTGTTTGGGGCAATGAACGACCACCATATTCCCAATGGCGTGCTGGTCACGGTCAAAGGATTTACGTCGGAAGCCACTGAATTCGCCGGCCGTCACGGTATCGTGCTCTACGACGAGGGTGACTTGGTTGAGATGATTCTGAACAGCTCACTCGAAATTCATCCTAGGATTATGGACCTGTTGCGGGATGAGCGAAAGTTTTGTCCCCGATGTGAGCGTATCATGGTGCTGCGTACATCTAAGCGAGGATCGAATCCTGGACGGCAATTCTGGGGTTGCAGTGGTTACCCCGGCTGCAAGTACATCTTCAATCTCGACGACTCGGATAAAAATGAGCCGATTGCCGCACGCACTTTCCAGCGCCGCAAAACAACTCCGCCGCCTACCAATGACACGCAGCCAGCCCACTCCGATACGCTGAAGGAAACCCTGAACGTGTTGGAGAGGCTATTCAAAGCGCTTCGCTGACTTCGCGTCTCTACGGCTGAATCCATGAATTCATTCAAAGCCATCGCGGCGATGTCGCTCAATCGCGTGATTGGCGCGGGCAACAAAATCCCGTGGCACTTGCCGGAGGATTTCAAGTTCTTCAAGCAAACGACGATGGGCCACGTGCTGGTGATGGGGCGCAAGACGTTTGAATCCATCGGCCGCGCGCTGCCGGGGCGCGAGACGATTGTGCTCTCGCGTTCGGGTTGGAGTCATCCCGGCGTGCGCACGGTGGCGAGCCTTGATGAGGTGTCGCCGCTCGCATCCGGTCGCGAGGTTTTCATCTGCGGCGGCGCGGAGATTTATCGGCAGGCGCTGCCGCTTTGCGCGGAGATTTATCTCACGCTCGTGAAGCGCGAGGTCGAGGGCGACGCGTTCTTCCCGCCGTTTGAGGATTCTTTTGAGGAGGTTTCCGTGCTGCGCGACGAACCGGAATTCAAGATCATCCACTATCGTCGTTCCAGATTAGACTGATGTCCGAGATGCTCAAATCCTCCGGCGCGATGGGCGCGGCTACGCTGCTGAGTCGCGTGCTCGGCATGGTGCGCGAGATCGTGTACGCGCGTTTCATGGGTGATGGAATGGTGGCGGGCGCGTTCCAACTCGCCTTCACGATTCCGAATCTTTTCCGACGGCTGCTCGGCGAAGGCGCGCTCACGGCGGCGTTCATCCCGGTTTTAAAGGAGAAGGAAAAGACCGCTGGCGAAGCGGAGATGTGGCGTGCGGCGAACGCGGTGATCTCCGGCCTCGTCGTCGCCGCGGCGGCGGTGACCGGCCTCGTGCTCCTCGGCATCTCGCTCGCGCTGGCGTTTGCGTCCTTCAAGCCGGAGACGCGGCTGATGCTGGAGCTGCTCCGCTGGATGTTCCCGTACATGCTGCTCATCTGCCTCACAGCGGTATTCTTTGGGATGCTGAATTCGCGCGGCCATTTCTTCGTGCCAGCGCTGGGCGCGGTGATTCTGAACGTGGTGATGATCACCGTTGTTCTCCTCCTCGCGCCGCGATGGGGCGCGACATTGGAGACGCAAATCTTCGCGCTCGCGATTGGCGTACTGTTGGCGGGCGCGGCGCAAATGCTTTTCCAATTGCCCACGCTGCGACGCGAAGGATTCCGATTCGCGTGGGTCTCGCCGTGGGGAAATGAAACGGTTCAACGCGTGGTGCGGCAGATGATTCCCGGCACGATCGGCGTGGCGGCGTTTCAGCTGAACATACTGCTCACGCAGGGCGTGGCGTTCTGGTTGGATCCATCGATTGTCGCGTCGTTCAACTACGCCGTGCGGCTTATGGAGTTGCCGCAAGGAATCTTCGGCGTGTCGCTCGCGACGTTCCTGTTGCCGACACTCGCGGGATTGGCTGCGGAGAAAAAGATGGGCGAGTTCCGCGCGACGCTCGGACAGGGATTGGCGCATCTGATTTTTATCAACGGGCTGATGACGGTGCTGCTCGTCGTGCTCGCGGAGTCGATGGTGAGGCTACTTTTCGAGCGCGGGCAGTTCACGGCGGAATCGACCCACCGCGCTGCGTTCGCTCTCGCCTGCCTCGCGCCGGGGCTGGTGGCGTTCTCGATGGTGAACATTCTGGCGCGCGCGTTCTACGCGCTGGGCGACACGACGACGCCGATGAAGATCAGCCTGTTTTGCCTCGGGCTGAATCTCGTGCTGGCGTTGTTGCTGGTCGGACCATTGCGGCAGGGCGGTCTCGCACTGGCGAACACGCTGACCTCGTGGCTGAACGTGGCGCTACTGCTCGCGGCGTTGCGGCGGAGAGAGGGCGCGCTCAGTTTGGGCGTGGCGACGCAGAAGCTCGGAGCTGTGGTAATCGCGTCCGCACTGGCGGCGCTGGCGGCGTGGAGTCTCGCGCAGCGTTGGGGAATCTGGTTCGACGCGCAGACATTCTGGCCGAAATTCGGCGCGGTTTTCGTGCCGATGACGGCTGCGGCTGCGGTCTATTTCGGAACGGCAGTGGCGTTGAAGGTGTCTTCCGCGCGCGAGATGGTCGGGATGATCCGGTCGCGGTTGGCGGGGCGTTAATCGCGGAAGTTGACGTAGCTGAGTGCAGCGGGAAAATCGTGAGCGCGGCAGGCGGCGATGACGGTCTGCAGGTCGTCGCGATTCTTGCTGGAGACGCGCACCTTGTCGCCTTCGATGGCGGCGGTGACTTTGAGTTTGGCGTCGCGCACGAACTGGCTGATCTGCTTCGCGACAGTCGCCTCGAGCCCCTGCTTGATCTTGATGGACTGCCGCGCGTGGCCGAGCGGCGAGATGTCCGGTTCACCGCGATCCACGCTCTTGAGCGAGATAGCGCGCTTGGCGAGTTTGCTGACGACGATCTCGACGAGCGTCTTGATTTTGAACTGATCCTCGGCGGTGAGCTTGATCTCGTTTTTCTCCAGAATTATCTCGGCCTTGGAACCCTTGAAATCGAAACGGTTGGCCAGCTCCTTTTGAGCCTGGTTCACGGCGTTCTCGATCTCCATCGAGTTGACTTCAGATACAATGTCGAATGACGGCATGGCAAAACTTTAATGGCCGGACGCAGCGTTGGGAAGGGTTTTCAGGTTGTGATTGTCGGTGGTGACGGTTACACAAGACGCCGCATGACCAAGGCAAAGATTACAAAAAATAAAACGAAGCAGCCGGTGTCGCTGGTGACAGGTGGCGCCGGTTTCCTCGGCTCGCATCTGGTGGATCTGCTGCTGTCCCGCGGACATCGCGTCATCGCGATCGACAATTTCGTGACTGGCAGGGTGGACAACATCGCGCATCTCGCCGGCAACCAGAACTTCCGTTTCATCCAGCAGGACGTGACGGAATTTATATTCCTCGACGGGCCGGTGAATTACGTGTGGCACTTCGCGTCGCCCGCCAGTCCGATTGATTACGCGGAACTGCCGATTCAGACCCTCAAGGTCGGATCGCTCGGCACGCACAAGGCGCTCGGTCTGGCGAAGGAGAAGGGTGCGCGGTTTTTCCTCGCTTCGACTTCGGAGATTTACGGCGACCCGCTCGTGCATCCGCAGCGCGAAGATTATTGGGGCAACGTAAACACGATTGGCCCGCGTGGCTGCTACGACGAGGCCAAGCGTTTCGCCGAGGCATTGACGATGGCGTATCATCGCGAGCACGGCATCGAGACGCGCATCGTGCGCATCTTCAACACCTACGGACCTCGGATGCGCCTGAATGACGGGCGTGTGGTGCCGTCGTTTATTGGTTCGGCGCTGCGCAACAAGCCGCTCGCGGTCTTCGGCGACGGCAGCCAGACGCGGAGTTTCTGCTATTGCGCCGATCTGATTGAGGGCATCTACCGACTGATGATGAGCGATGAGGTGTTGCCCGTGAACATTGGCAATCCGCGCGAAATGACGGTGCTGGAGTTCGCGCGTGAGATCATCCGATTGACCGGTTCGAAGAGTAAAATCGCGTTCAAGCCGCTGCCGAAGGACGATCCCAAGCAGCGCAAGCCGGACATTGGCAAGGCTCGGCGGTTGCTGAAATGGGAACCTAAGGTAGATTTGGAGAGTGGATTGCAGGAAACGATCAGCTATTTCCGAGGGCGAGTGTGAGGAAGCCGCGTTTTTTAGCTCCACGCAGCCTCGAGATTCCGATATAAGCAGAGCGCGAAGGAATGAAGCCTTTCCTGTGCATTGATTTCGGAGCGGGGACGCTGAAGCTGGCGGAGTTTGATTCCGCCAAGGCTGGGGCTTTGCGTCTGCTCAAATACGGTACGCGCCCGCTCGGCTTGGCGGGGTCGAAGGAAGGTGAGCGCGGTTCGATTGTCGAGCAGGCGCTCAAGGAGTTGATGGCGGAGCTGGGCATCAGCGGCCGCGGCCAAGAAGTGCATATCTGCGTGCCGGGCTTTCAGGTTTTCTCGAAGTTTCTCGCGTTGCCGCCGGTGGAGGATTCCAAGCTCGCGCAAATCGTCGAATACGAGGCGCAGCAGAACGTGCCGTTCCCCCTCGATGAGGTGACGTGGCATTACACAGACCTCGGCGCGAAAGAGACGGGTGAGCGCGAGGTGCTCCTTGCGGCGGTGAAGACCGAGGTGATTGAGACTTACTACCGCGCGTTGCAGGGGGCGAAACTGAACCTTCAGCTCGTGGATGCCTCGACGGCCGCGTTGCACAACGCTTTCCGCTACAATTACGGCGAGCTGGAGGGCTGCACGATGCTGCTCGATATCGGGGCGAAGACCAGCAACGTGATGTTCGTCGAGAAGGGCCGGTTCTTTGCCCGTGGCGTCAACATCGGCGCCAACTCCATCACGCAGGAGTTTGCGAACGAGGGGCAGATGGCTTTCGAAGATGCTGAGGAGTACAAGAAATCCTACGGCTTCGTCCACCTCGGCGGCGCGTACGAGGAGGCGGAGGATCCGTACCAGGCGATGGTTTCTAAGATCGCACGACAGGTTCTCACGCGTCTGCACATCCAGATCAACCAGACCATCCAGTTCTACCGCGGTCAGGGAGGTTCGGCGCCCGAGCGGCTTTATCTTTCCGGCGGCGCGTCGCTGCTGGGTTACACGGCGGATTTCTTCTCGGAGAAACTCGGGTTGCAGGTCGAATACTTCAACCCGTTCCGCAACATCGAGATTGCCCCGTCGATCGATTCCGAAGCGTTCTCGCTCGTGGCCAGCACGCTTGGCGAAGTGTCCGGACTCGGACTTCGCAAAGTTGCCGATTGCCCCGCCGAGCTGAATCTGATCCCCAAGAGCGAGCGGATTAACAAGATCATCGACAAGAAGAAGCCGTATGCTGTGGCCGCGGTGTATGTGTTGGCGGGTATTTTCTGGGTCATCGGTTGGTTCAATGGGCTTATCGTGAACGAGAGAGTGGAGAAGCACGCGAAAATCACCGCTCAGATTTTACCGCTGCAGAAAAATCAGAAAGACATGAAGGCCAAGACCGAGGAGCTAAACGAGGCGATTGAGCAAACAAAGACATACGAGGAACTGCTGGAGGGCCGGCTCCGCTGGGTAAAGATGCTTGATGCGTTGCAGAAGGCTTTGCTGGAGATGGAGCAGCAGCCGTTCAAATCCACCAACTCAATCGCTGGGCAACCGGATGCCGAGCCAGTGCCTGTGGCTGTGTGGGTCACATCACTCCGAGCGGTTTCCGATCTCCCCAATCCGGTGGGCGGAATGATAGGTGGTCCGATGGGGCTTCCGGCGGGAGGCCCGCCGCCGCCTGCCGTGCGCGGCCAACCGTCCGTCGCTGCGCCCACGAACCAAGCCGATAAGCTCTGGGTGAAGTTCCGTGCGCGTAACCTTATCTCCGCTGTCGCCACGGGCAACGAGGAGTTCTCGCAGCGAATTGCGAGGATGCTTCAAACCAACGCCGCGTGCACCAACCTCTTCATCCCCGCAGAGTCGGTGTTGACGAACAAAATCGAACAGGTGGCCTTTGACGCCGTGGATTACGGGTTCGAGATGGTGCTGAAGCTCAAGAAGCCGATCAAACTGGAAGCCAGTCAGCCAGGAAATCCCATGATGGGCGGGTTCCCGGGAATGGGCGGCGGCAACTGATATGAACTTCATCAAACGACATCTGATTGGCGTGGTGCTTCTGGTTTTGGGTATCGGAGCCATCGCTGGTGGCGTGATGTACATGCTTGGCAATCAGAGCAAAGGCGCTGAAGCGGATCAGCAATTGATGCTCGCCACCAACCAACTCATGGCGGTGACGATGGGTGGAGGGATGATGGGCGGCTCCGCCCCAATGCCGCCCACGTCGGAAAATATCAAAGTGGTCGTTAACAACACCGAAGTGGTGCGGGATTTTATCAGCAAGGCCAAGGAGACCGTAAAAGCTGAACCATTGCCGGTCGTGACGCCAGCGGCATTCGGGATTTACTTACCGCGAGCGTTGAATGAGCTGAAGGCCGCCGCCCTCGCCGCGCGCGTCACTTACCCGACGAACGAATTTGATTTTTCGTTCCACGAACTCAGAGGCGAGACCCAGTTCATCCCCTACACAATCCCACCGCTCGTGGAGCAACTCCACGATATCAAATCGATTTCCGCCATCCTTATTCAGAGCCAAGTGGCTGCCTTCGAGAAAGTCGAGCGCGTGTCCGTCTCTCCAAAAGAGACGAAAGGCGCGCCGATGTATCTCACGGACTTGAGGCCGTACACCAACTCGGTTGCCACCGTGGTGCCGTATCGATTCACCGTCCGCTGCCTGAGCGGGGCGCTCTCGAAAGCCCTGATTGCCCTTGGTTCCGCGCCCGGTTTTTGTGTAGTAAAAACCATCGAGGTTGACCCGTGGGATCCTAACGCTCCAGCCGGCGGCGCTCTGCCGCCTGGGATAGCACCGATGGGAGTCATTCCTGGAGCGGTGTTTCCCGGAGTTGTCCTGCCGGGCGTTGTTCGCCCCGGTGTCGGCTTGCCCGGCGTGGGGTTGCCGCGACCTGCGTTGACGAATCTCACCCCGGTTGCCAGAACTGTGCTCGATGAAAAATTGCTGCGGGTGGTGCTGGTGATCGAGATCAGTCGCCCGTTGTCCGAGCAACCCAAGGCCGTGGCACCGGCCGTCGCGCCCGGCGCCCCTCCGGCTGGCATTTCCAACTGACGACGTGAAGACGGAAGCTCTCAAGGAATCGCTCAAGAAGTTCGGCGAAAAATTGCTGGTCATTAGCAAGGCGCACTACGAGAAGGTTGTTCTCGGCTTGCTAGTCACAACTCTGGTGGTGTTCGCCGTTGTGGAGTTTCTTGGTGTGCGCACGGTGCGGACGCAGTTGTCGGTGGATCCAGCAGCCTCGATGATGGGCTTTGGTCGTGGCAAGGCGTTGCCGATTAATTTTACCAACCAAGCCGAACTGCTCCGCGCGGCGCTGGCCAAGGATTCTATGCCGTTTGATTTGAGCAAGGGGCATTACGTCTTCAATCCGGGCCTTTGGAAGCAGTATTCGAACGTCGTCATACAGGTGAAGTCGGGCAAGGAATTTGGCATCGGCGCGCTCGTTATCACCAACATCACACCAATCAAGCTCACGCTGATAGCGAAAGTCACCGGTATGGAGGACCGCCCGAACTACAGCATTCAAGGCTTCGACGAGTTGCCTTTCCCGTTGGGACAGCGGATTCAGCGGAGCTTGGTGATAACTTCGGTGCCAGTGAAGCTCGTTGAGCAGTTCGGCATTCCGCAGAACACGGTGTCGATCATCCTGCACGGCGTCAAAGGTGACTTTGAAAGCCAGCGCGTCGCGTTTGATATGGAGCTGCGCTTCGGCGGCGAGACCAACCGCGTGCGGTTGCTGCAGAACCAGACGAATACCTATGTTCGTGGCCACACGGCCAGCATGGTCTATGTGCCCGCGAACAATTCGGAGTTGAACGTGTCGTTTCCGAAGAAACGTGTCGGCACCCAAATCTATCTCGATGGCGAGGCTTACACCATCATCGAGATGACGGAGAACCAGGTCGTCTTTTCTCATGGCCCCACTGGCAAGCGGATCGAAATCCCTCTGTTCGGTTTCCGCGGTCGCCCCTGAACCGCTCCTCGTTTCTTTCGGCGGGCTTGGTAGACGAGCTCTCAAGTGAGTCATTTTTTCCGTTTTTAAGAACGCTCTGAAATTTGGCGATAACTTTTTCAAAAAACCACTTGCGGGCACAACATGCTGGGCTATTGTTCGAGCAGTTGCACCACAGGTTGGGCAGTTGGCTGGAGATTGCATTCGTAAAAGACTGTTTTTTTGGCCAAAAAATGGACGTTCAACAATGAAACAGCACATCTTAATTCTAGCCGGTTGCTGCGGGCTCTTGGTCGCCGTTCCCACATGGGCACAAAACGTTCCGGCTCCAGCCCCCGCGCCGACACCGGATGAAATCGCGCGTCAAGCCGCCGAGCAGGAGGCCATCCGCCGCGCGACCGAGGCCGCTGTTAAAAAGGAAGTAAAGGAAGTGGATCCGGCGATTCTTGCCGCGCAGGAGGCTGCAGCCAAGGAAGCCGAGCGCGAGGCCTTGAGACGGCAGGAGATGGCAATCATTGCCGGTCAGTTTCTGGCGCAAGCCGCGCAGATGGAGCGCAACGATCTCGAGGCGTCGGCGAAGCTGTACGAGCAGGCCGTCACGATGACGGCCAAGTTTCCGCAGGGTCTCGAGAAAGAACGCGAGCTGGCCGTTGGCGGGTTGGTACGTGTGCGGTTGCAGCAGGCGATGGAGGCTCAACGCCGTCCCGATTTTGAGTTGGCCGCGTTCATTGCTGGCAAGTTGGCGGAATTTGCGCCGGACCATCCCGAGTTGGCTCGTTTCAAGCGGCAGAACGAACAGGCGCAGGCTTTGTTCATCGCGCGCAATCCTTCCGCGCAGACCCAGCTTCGCATTGGCGAACTCAAGGAACAGAAGGGGAGCGTCAAGGCGTTGTTGCAAGACGGGAAATTTCTCTACGAGTTGCGCGATCTCCCCGAGGCTGAAGCGAAGTTCCGCGAAGCTATTCGGCTTGATCCCGGCAATGACATTGCGTTCGCCTATCTCCGCCGTATTCAGGGTACGCGCGCTGATGACGCTGGTAAGCGCAAAGAGTCGGCCTTTCACGATCGCCTCGCCGAAGTGGATCGCGCGTGGTTGCCGCCAAACAAAGCGAGCCTGCTGCCCACGCCCAATCCGCTCGTGCACAATCCCGGAGTGCACACCAGCAAAGGCCGCGGTCTCATTCTGCAAAAGCTTGAGTCGATCAAGTTTCCCGAAATCAACGCACTGGAAGGTTTCAGCATGAGCGAGGTGATTGACCTCATCGACAAGATGACCAAGAAACATGATCCGCTCAACGAAGGGCTGAATTTCATCATCAATCCCAACATCACCAACTCGGTCGCTCGTGGTGCTGCGCAGCCGCCCGGTGGTCAGCCGCCCGGTGGACTGCCGCCGCTGCCGCCGATGATTGACCCGAATACCGGCCTGCCGATTCCGGTCGCGCCGCTGCCGCAGGCCGCCACGCCCGGCAGCATTGATCCCGGCACGGTGAAAATCAAAGGGCTCACCACGCCGTTGCGTAACTTGACTCTCGCGCAGTTGCTCGACGCGGTCACCAAATCGTTCGACACACCGGTGAAGTTCACGATTGAAGATTATGCCGTTGTCTTCACTCACAAGGCGCCGGAGAATCAGGATATTTTCACGCGCACATTCCGCATCAATCCGAACACGTTCCAGCAAGGCCTGGACAGCGTTTCCGGCGGTGCGGGTGGTGCGGGTGGTGCGGCCGGCGGCGCTCCCGGAGGTGGTGGTGCTGGGCCTGGAGGTGGTGGCCCGGGCGGTAATCGTTTCGGCTCGTTTGACACGCCGAAGCCGTTTTACGGCGCCAATGTTAGCTGGCCGGCGGGCGTGCCCGGCATTCCGAATACGCCGCAGGGGAGCAACAAGGAAATCATGAACGCCGGTTTCCCAGGTGGTGGATTCCCGGGCGGCGGGCAGGGCGGCGGGCAGGGTGGCGGGCAGGGTGGCGGCGCACAAGGCGGTGGTGCAGGCGCGCCGCCGCAGATTCCGCTGGCGAACATCAGCGGCGTCACGCAGATCCGCGACAACTCGCTGGTCGTCGCGCAGGTGCGTGCTTTCTTCCAAGCCGCTGGCGTGAATCTGCAGGGGCAGAATGCGGCGCAGATTTTCTTCAACGACCGCACGGGTATCCTGATGGTGCGTGCGTCGCTCGCCGATTTGGACATCATCGAGGAGGCCATCGAAGTGCTGAACACCGCGCCGCCGCAGGTGCAGATCGAGGCGAAGTTCGCCGAGATCAGCCTCGACAAAGACAAGTCGCTCGGCTTCGACTGGTTCCTTGGCAATTCGCGTTCGTTGGGCGGGAAGATTCTTCAGCAAGGTGGTACCGCGCCGTCGTATATCGGCCAACCGTCCGTGAACAACCCGTCCGGTTTCTTCCCCTATCCCGGCACGCTGAACATCGATCAGTTCAATCCTGGCACCGGAAACATTGCGCCGGCTGCGACAGATAGCCGGCTCACCTCGGGTTTCCGTGGATTGAACAATCCGCTGATGACGTTCACGGGTATTCTCACCGATCCGCAATTCCGGATGGTCATTCACGCGCTCGAATCAGAGACCGGCACGGACGTGCTCTCCGCGCCGCGCGTCACGACGCTCAGTGGTCGGCAGGCGCAAATCTCGGTGATCGATCAGCAATCCGTTGTCACTGGCGTCACCGTTGGCGCGGGAGCGAATCAAGGTGGCGGCGGCCAGTTCGGCGGCGGTGGCTTTGGCGGCGGTGGCTTTGGCGGCGGTGGTTTCCCCGGCGGCGGTGGATTTCCCGGTGCGGTGGGCGGCAACACGCCGGTGACCTTGCAACCGCAGGTCAGCACGCTCCCTTTCGGCCCCACGCTCGACGTGATTCCGTATGTCTCGGCCGACGGTTACTCGATCGAGATGAGCATCGTGCCCCGCGTCACCGAGTTTCTCGGCTACGACAAAATTGATGATTTCAAAGCCGTGGCTCAAACCGGCAACAACGACACGCGCATCGACAGCACCACGCCGTTGCCGAAATATCGCACGCGTCAGATCGTCACGAGCTGCATCGTGTGGGACGCTCAGACGGTGATGCTCGGCGGAATGATCTCCGAGAATATTTTTACCACCAAAGACAAGGTGCCGTTCCTCGGCGATCTCCCCTTCCTCGGCCGCCTGTTCAGTAGCGAATCGCGGAACAACAAGAAGAAGAACATGATTGTCTTCGTCACGCCGACCATCATCGACCCCGCCGGCAACCGCGTGCACAACGACGAGCAGCTTCCCTTCGCTCGCACCGAGGTTCCTTCGCAGAAGCCACTGCTCGGTCCGTAATCTTCATGCAACGCCGATTGCGATTTGCGTTGTGATATGACTGAGCAGCCATCGCTTCCCGCCGCGACGGGAAAGCTATTGATCGTCGATGGCCACGCTTACGCCTACCGCGCTTTCTACGCGATCCGCAGTTTGACTTCTCCCGCGGGCAAACCGACGAACGCCATTTATGGTTTCGTAAAAATGCTCACGCGTATGCGCGATCGATTGCAACCGACGCACCTCGTCGTGACGTGGGATGGCGGTCTCGCCGCGGAGCGGATGGCGCTGCTGCCGGATTACAAACAACAGCGCGCGCCAATGCCGACCGACTTGGAATCGCAGATGGACGAGATGGTCGCGTATCTCGCCGCGGCGCGCATCGCATCAATCTGTCGCGAAGGTGTCGAGGCGGATGATTTGATTGCGACATTCGCACGAAGTGCGGAGCGCGAGAATTTCTCCGTGGTGATCGCCAGCGCGGACAAAGATTTCATGCAGCTTGTTTCGCCGCGCATCGGATTGCTCAACCCGAATGACAAGAGCGAAAATATTTGGGGAGCCGCTGAAGTGCGCGCGAAGAGCGGCGTGGAACCGGAGCAGATCGTGGACTGGCTCAGTCTCGTCGGCGACAGCGTGGATAATATTCCCGGGGTGCAAGGCGTCGGTCCGAAAACAGCGTCGGCGCTCCTCGCGCAATTCGGGACGATCAAAAAAATCTACGAACAACTTGCCGATGTGAAATCGGAAAAGACGCGCGCAAATTTGCTCGCAGCCGAAGCGGCGATGCACCGGAACCGTGAGATGATTCGTTTGCGCGACGATTTGCTTGCAGTGCCGGCGCTGATGGATTTCGTGGCGCGCTCCGCAGATGACGCGGCTTTGCTTGCATTGTATTTCCGCTGGGGCTTTCGAACGTTGCACGCGGAATTGGAGGCAAAGCTGCGCCGCCCTTTGGAATTATTCTGAGCAACATATGGTGGTGAGTGTGTAGCTGGAATCACCACATCTAGATTATAGCAATTTATTTTTTAAATACTTATTGACAGTAACGAGGGCTCAGATAAGGTGCTCGGAACAAGGGGAATTGCCACGGCATGCGGTCTTATTAAATTAAGACCACAACATATTGAGTGCGGGTTCAATATGGGGATGTTGGGAGCGGTAAACTGGAGAAAATATGACAACCAATAACAACTCAAAAAAAGCGCTACTCATCACAGGCGCGTTGCTCGTGGGTAGTTGCCTGCACGCTGCGCTGAGCCCAGTGGGTGGTGAGTATCCGATTTTGGGGGACACTCCCGGCCACCAGCAGAAGCCGAGCGCGGCAGTGGGCGCCTCGGGTGGTTTCATTGTGTGGCAGAACGCGACCGCGACCAGCGGTGGCGAGCGGATTCTCGCCCAGCGCCTCGGCGCGGACATGGCGGCGGCCGGAGTGTCGTTCCGTGTCAGCCAAGCGGCGGTGGGTCGCGACGAGGAGAATCCGAAGGTCGCGCTGCTGAAGAATGGCGGCGCGGTTGTGGTTTGGGAAGGTGGCTCGCGCTCCAGCAAAGATATTTACGTGCGGTTCCTGATGTCCGAAGGCGGCTTTGCCTCCAGTGACGCGGTTGCGAATACCTACACTGCGGGGATTCAAAGCCAGCCTGCGGTTGCGGTTCTTGAAGGTGGTAATGTTGTGGTTCTGTGGACTAGCGCGGGGCAGGACGGCAGCGGCACGGGTGTTTATGGGCAAATATTTTCTGCCGCTGGCGCGAAAATCGGCGGGGAATTCTTGGTCAATCAAACCACTTCGAAGAACCAGTCCAGTCCGGCTGCGGTGCAGTTGGCGGGCGGCGGTTTCGCGGCGGGATGGGTTTCGGAGTCTGTCACTGGCCGGACTGCTGTTGGCGCGCCAAACCTGCGCGGGAATGTGTCTGGCCGGATTTTCGGAGCAACGGGGCAGGCTGCGGGGAATGAATTTGCCATGAATGGCGCGGATGCGATTTGTTCCGAGCCTACGCTTGGGTCTTCGCCTTCCGGTGGTTTCACGATGGCGTGGGCGCAACGGGATGAGAAGGTCCTCAAGAACCAGGGGGATATTTATGCACGCTCATTTAGTGCTGCGGGCGTTCCGCTTGGTGAGGCGGCGCGTCACAATGTGAATCTCGTTGGCGCGCAGCGCTCGCCTGGCGTTCAAATGCTGGGAGGCAGCGGTTTAGTCGTATGGGCTGGGCCTGAGATAACTGGCGCAGGTCAGGGTATTCAGGGCCGTATGCTTTCAGGTGGAAGTGAATTCCGTGTGAATTCGCAGACATCCTATCATCAAAAAGATCCCTTGGTCATTGGGGCTGGCAGTGAATACATCGCGGTTTGGGTGAACACCATCAAGCCCTCGCATTCCATCCTCTCGGCGCAGCGGTATTCCTTGGGGGCGGGCGCGATTGATTTGACGGCGGGCGTTTCGCAGCCGGCTGCGATTTCAGCCTCCAGCGCACAGCAGGTTTCGCTCGGAGTTGTCCGAGAAGCGCAGCAAAGATCGGCGACCTACGCGGCGCAGCAGGCGGCGGCGCTTGCGAGAGCGGAATCTGCGAGAGTTGCAGCGGCATCGGCGACGGCTCCGACGGTTTCTTCAACGCAGGCTGCTGCTGCTGCGATTCGGGCGGCTGCGGCTTCATCGGTTGCCTCAGCGGCCGCAACGACGACGGCTCCCAGCGCGACCACCGCCAGAGCTACGACTGCTCAAGCTGCAGCTGCGAAGGCTGCGGCCACCAAAGCTGCGGCGACTAAGACGGCCGCCTCGAAAGTTGCGGCGACGCGAGCAGCGGCTACTAAAGCTGCGGCGGATAGGGTTGCTGCGACGAAGGTTGCTGCCGCGAAGATTGCTGCGACGAAGGTTGCTGCGACGAAGGTTGCTGCGACGAAGGTTGCTTCTGCAAAAAGCGCGGCTTCAGCCGTAGCGGCTAGCAAAACGGCGGCCGTGCGAGGCAGCGCGGGGGCGCGCGCAGTGGCTGCGGCTCCTGTCACGGCTAGCTTAACTCAATCGGCGGCTGGCACGCAGCTGCAATGGGGCTCGGATGC
>CAMASG010000030.1 GCA_945860945.1 Akkermansia muciniphila | reverse complement strand
GAAGCGCTCCGGCAAGCCATGCGCGCTTACGAGGCCGAGGAAGTGCCGATCGGCGCGGTCGTCGTGCGCGGAGGCCGCGTCATCTCGCGCGCCTTCAATCAAGTCGAGTTGCTCAAAGACGCCACGGCTCACGCCGAGATGATTGCCATCACCGCCGCCGAGGAAGCGGTCGGCGATTGGCGCTTGAACGACTGCACCCTGTACGTGACGAAAGAGCCGTGCCCGATGTGCGCGGGAGCCATCGTGCACGTGCGTTTCGCGCGCGTGGTCTTCGGGTGCTCCGATCCGAAAGGTGGCGCGGCCGGCGGCGCGATGAACCTGCTCCAGTTCCCCACGCTCAATCACCGTTGCGAAATCACGCGCGGCGTCCGCGAAGAAGAATGCCGCGGGTTGCTCCAAACTTTCTTCGCCGAGAAACGGTCGAAGAAAGACAATGACGCCGATGCGTAACGCCATCGCGCTATGTCGCTGAACATTGCCCAGCCAGATCGTCTCCTGCGCGCGCTCGACACCGCGCGCGCTGCGCTTCTCGCCGAGCGCAATGCCCACGGCCACTGGTCCGGCGAACTCTCCGCCAGCGCCCTTTCCACCGCCACCGCCGTCACCGCGCTCGCACTTGTCGGGAAAAATGGCGGAGCGACTGTACCGGCACACGCTCTTCTAATTGAACGCGGCCTCGGCTGGCTCGCGCAAAATCGCAACACCGACGGCGGCTGGGGCGACACCACGCGGAGCCTCAGCAACATCAGCACCACCGCGCTCTGCTGGGCCGCGTTCGGCGCCGTGCTGGGCGCGGACACGAAATACAGCGCTGTCGTTCACGCCGCGGAGGAGTGGCTTACGGCACGTTCCAGCGGAACAGTCGGTGCACCGCTCGACCGCGATGCGCTCGCTCGCGTCATCATCGCGCGCTACGGCAAGGACCGAACTTTCTCCGTGCCCATCCTCACGATGTGCGCGCTCGCCGGCCGCTTCGGCGAAGGCCGCGCCGCGTGGCGACACGTCATCGCGCTACCGTATGAACTCGCCACGTTGCCGCACTCGTGGTTCGCCGCGGTGAAGTTGCCGGTCGTCAGTTACGCGCTTCCCGCGCTCATCGCCATCGGACAGGCGCGACAATTTCATCGGCCCACGCGCAACCCGATTACGTGGCTGCTGCGCGAAACGACGCGAACACACACGTTGCGCGTTCTTGGAAAAATCCAGCCGCCTAACGGTGGCTTTCTCGAGGCCACGCCGCTCACCAGTTTCGTCACGATGAGCCTCGCTGGCAGCGCGCAGGCGAATCATCCCGTCGCGCGCAAAGGGGTCGAGTTCCTCGCCGCGTCCGCGCGACCCGACGGCAGTTGGCCGATTGATACGAACCTCGCCACGTGGGTCACCACGCTCAGCGTGAACGCGCTCGCCGAGAGCGGGCCGATGCCAGAAAACGACGCCGCGCTTATTCGCGATTGGTTGATGACTCAACAATACCGCACGCTGCATCCGTACACGAACGCCGCGCCGGGCGGTTGGGCGTGGACCGATTTGCCCGGTGGCGTGCCGGATGCGGACGACACTGCGGGCGCGTTGATTGCTTTGAGAAACTTGGGCGCAATCAACGATGTCACTCGCGAACCCGCTGTGGCAGGCGCGCAGTGGCTACTCGATTTGCAGAATAGCGATGGCGGCATCCCGACCTTCTGCCGCGGTTGGGGACATCTGCCGTTCGATCGTAGCAGCCCCGATCTCACCGCGCATGCGCTGCACGCGTGGGCCGCGTGGCGCGATGAATTACCGAGTGAACTGCGAGCGCGTGTTCACACGGCGATGGCTCGTGCTGTGCATTATCTCGACACGCAGCGCGGGTCGGCGGGCGAATGGATTCCGCTTTGGTTCGGCAACCAACACGCTCCGGACGATATCAACCCGCTCTACGGCACCGCGCGAGTCCTGCACGCGTTGGCCGCGTGCAACGCGCCGGAAAATATCGTGCGCCTCGACGACGCCGAGCGCTGGCTCTGCGCGACGCAGAATGCTGATGGCGGCTGGGGCGGTGCAGCGGGCATCGCGTCATCAATCGAAGAAACTGCCCTGGCCGTGGACGCCCTCGCGGGTTGTCTCGCGAAAGGCCGGCCATCGGAAGCGATGGAAACCGCGCTCGCGCGTGGCGCGATGTGGTTGGTCGAACGCGTGGAAAGCGGCGTGTGGCGCGAGCCGGCTCCGATTGGTTTTTACTTCGCGAAGCTCTGGTATTTCGAGCGGCTCTACCCGCTCATCTTCACCGTCGGCGCACTCGGCCGCGCGGCGAATTTACTCGGCCGCTGACGCGCGCTGGAAGAATCGGATGATGGTGTCGCCGTGCTTCAGAAGACGCGTTTCGGTCCACGCGGCGGTCACTTCGAGCGTGTCGCGCTTGGTGTGGCCGAGCATCCAGAGGCCGTCAGGCGCGAGCAGCGCGGGGAGGTGGACGTCATCAAACATCTGTTGGGCGAATGACGCGGAACGGCGGCCGACGTTCTTCTCGCCGTAAGGCGGATCCGCGAGAATCAAATCGAACTGACGACCGGCCACCGCGAGTTGAGCAAGCGCGGTGAAGGCATCCTGCACGCGGGCATCCAGCACGCTGGACGTGAGATTGGCGCGGCGGGCATTGTCGCGAATGAAGTTGGCGTGCTTGGCGGATTTCTCGATACAGAGAGCGTTGGTCGCGCCGCGGCTGAGCGATTCGAGGCTGAGCGCGCCGGAACCGGCGAAGAGTTCGAGCACGCGGGCGTTCTCCACGCGCGCACCGAGGCTGTTGAAAATCGCCTGCCGGACCTTGTCGGGCGTGGGGCGAACGTCGAGCCCGCTGGGCACGTCAATCTGAAGTCCAAGCCACGAACCGCCGGTGATACGCATCGGTGAAAAGGGGGAGCTCGCTCAGGGAATCTTGATGAGGAGATCCTCGAGCTTCTTGTTTTCTTTGCGCAACGACTCGATGCGCTGCTGCTCGGTCTGGAGCGTGGCTTTGACTTTTCCAAGCTCCTGCTCGACTTCGCCGAGCCGCGAGAGGCGGGCGACTTGGCGCGCGAGGTCATCAAGCTGTTTGCGAAGGGTGCCGTTCTCGGTCTGAAGTTTTTTGATTTCGCCTTTGTCGGCGAGCGCGGCGAGCTGTTGCTTGAACCGCTCGTTTTCTTGCGCGAGGAAGAGAACGGTTTCCTGCTGGGCGAGCTGTTGCTTGCGCACTTCTTCGCCGGTGAGCCGGTGCTTTTTCAACTCCGTCTCCAAATCGCCGACCTTCTGTTCGGCCTTGGCCAGCTCGCCGGGATCGGTCGAGCGCGGACGCGCGGCGAGGGCTTCTTTGAGCTTGGCCTGATAATTGGCCTCGAGCTGGTTGCGCGCGGTGATGACGCTCGTCAGTTGCTCCTGCAACGCGCGCCACTGCACTTCGTTGTAGGTGACGGCGGGCTTGGCCATGTTCTCGACCTGCTTCGCGAGCGGACCGATGTGGTCGGTGACGTGCTGGAGGCGGAAAGTGACGAGGTCATCATTCCAACCGGGAAAAGATTGCTTGAGGCGACGCAGAGCGGCATCGGCCTGACGATAGCGATCGAGCGCGGGCAACGGTTGGCTGGCTTCGCGCAGGATGTCGGCCTGCTCGATGAGTTTGTAAATCTGGAGGAACTGGTCGCCCGCCGTCTCCGCGCGCAACGAACCGTCCAACACCAGACACAGCATTGCCAAAATGACGCCGCGTTTCATAGCGCGAGCGTAGAGGCGACGCATCGGGGTGGCAACTGGTTTGCGCCCCAAGTTGTCCACCGCAGCGCACCGCGAACGGGCGGTAGCGTTGACACTGTTGCACGGGATTGTTACCCTCCGCCGCGTTGGACTGGCGATGAATGCGACATTTCTGAACCAACAGGTGCTCGTGCTGAACCGGCTGTGGCAGGCGGTGAACGTCTGCTCCGTCCGCCGTGCTCTCACGTTGCTGTTTCAAGGCCACGCCGAGGTGGTGCTGGGCGATCAAGACGGCGCGTTCCAGACGTTCGACTTCGGCGAGTGGCACGACTTCTCGACAGATCAACCGCACGACGAGGCTATCTCCAGCGTCTCATTCAAGATCCGCGTGCCACGTGTGATCATGCTGATGGTCTTCGACCGGCTGCCGAAGAAAGAAGTCAAATTCACGCGGCACAATATTTTCGAGCGCGACCAAAACACGTGCCAGTATTGCAGCCGCGTCTTCGACCGCACCGATCTGAACCTCGACCACGTCATCCCGCGCGACCGCGGCGGGCCGACCACTTGGGAGAACATCGTCTGCTCCTGCATCCCCTGTAACACGCGCAAAGCCAACCGCACGCCGTCCGAGGCGGGCCTGCGGCTCGTGCGAAAACCGAAGCGACCCAAGTGGCGGCCGTTCGTGCAGGTGAACCTCGGCATGGCCTACCACGATAGCTGGAAGCATTTCCTCGACCTCGCCTACTGGAACGTCGAACTCGGCGAAGTCCGCTGAAAACGCGCTGCTTTCCCCTTCTTTCTCCGACACCTGGGTGCCAAACAAAAAGGCAGCCTCAGAAACGAGGCTGCGTTTTGGTTTAAAACACGGCTTTTAGCCGCTGAACCGTTAATTCCGCCGAGCGGCGACGCGGGCGTGCTCGATCAGATCCCAGAACTTCGGGTTGTCCTGCAGCGCTTCATCCTCGCCGGTCGGCAGGCTGGAGCGGAAAAGGAAATCTTTGAGCGTGTTCTTGCTCAAGATTCGATGGACCACGATGCCGAGCGGGTGGCGCTCGAAATAGATGCGGTAATCGCCGATGCCGAAGCGGTGCAGCGTGCGGCCGCGGCGTTTGAGGGTGCCGAAGCGCTCGGCTTCGGTGCCAATCAGCTCGCTGGGAACGCCGCGGAACTCGCCCATGATCTTGAGCTGCAGCTCGGCCGGCATCCGTGACAACTCCGCCGCGCTGGTGGGGTTGAAGATGATTTGAAAAGGCGTCATAGCACTCGCGGTTGGTAGCCCGTACGGGAATCGAACCCGTCTTTCAGCCTTGAGAGGGCCGTGTCCTAGCCGATAGACGAACAGGCCATACCGCGGAGTGTGAGCCTGCCTCAAAAGACCTTCATTTGTCAATAGGAACCTCGGGCCATTCGGTTGTCTGGTGGGTACGAAAATATACTTAACAAAAATTAACTCATCCCCTTTACAAAATTAAAACTGATTATACGTTCCAACATGGCAACCACTGGCCCAACCAACCGGAAACCCAATCTCCCTCTCGCACTCTTCCTCGGCGGCCTCGCCGTGCTGCTGCTTTCAGGCGCGATCATTTACGGACGTGCGCACCATGCCCCCCCGCTCTTCGCGAAGACCACCGCTAACCCGAAGCCCGACGTAATCGGCAGCGCCCTCGCGGCGGCGAAGCGACTCAACTACGTGCAAGTGAACCCTCTCGCCGCCGTTCGACTCGCGCAGGAAGGGGCCGAAGTGCGACTGCCGCTGTTCCGGGGCGAGACGCACACGTTCCTCGTGGAGCAGGTCTCGCAGAACCAAGACGGCAGCACCACGAGTGTCGGCCCTCTCAAAGGCCAACCCGAAAGCCAGGCCATCCTCGTGGCCGGCGGCGGATCGCTCGCAGGCTCAATCCATTTTCCTGACGGCCGGCTCTACGTCCTCTACCCGTTGCCGAATCAAGTTCTCGCTGTGATGGAGGTCGCACCGGAATTCCAACCCGACTGCGAGCACGCCCGTTCGCGCCCCATCTATTCACCCGACGGCAAGGCGGTGATGGCTTTCCAGACCGTGCGGATGGACCGCGCCATCCAGAGCGGACGCATCCATCTGCGCCAGCCGACGGTTCGGCCGAGCAGTAGCGAAGATTTGAAGAGCTCCTTCATACAAGCGTTACAGCGGCCTGCCAATCAGCCCACCAACAAAAGCGGCCCGACGACCACCGTCACAAAGCCGACTACCACCAAACCAACGGTCAGCAAGCCAACGCCGCCGAGCAACCCGAACGGCGGCACGACACTCGCTGTCAAGCCCGCTGGCAAAGGAACCAATAACACGTCCACCCCCGCGGCCAAGCCCAAGTCGGGCACCATCGATATCCTCGCAGCCTACACTCCCGGCGCCGTGGCGCAGCACGGTGGTGTGACCAACGTGCAGAACATGATCAATCTCGCCGTGGCACAGGCCAACACCGCGTTCAAGAATAGCCAAATCAACGCCAGCCTCCGGCTCGTTCACACCGTGCAAGTTCAGCACAGCGCGAACTCCATCATCGACGATCTCATGTCCATCACAAGCGGCACCGCGGACGAGATGAAGCAACTCCGTGAGCTCCGTGTGAAACACAAGGCCGACCTTGTCTCGATCTTCACCGAGGGTCACGGCTCGTCCGCCATCGGCGTGGCGTGGTTGGGAACTGGAAGCATGCCGCAATATGGATTCAGCGCAGTCGAGCTTTGGGCGACGCCGATGATGACCTTCGCGCACGAGATCGGCCACAATCTCGGCTGCGCCCACAACGTAGGCGACAAGGGCATCTACAAGGATTCCGTCGGGCATCGGTTCAGTGCCAGCACCACAAATAGCGCATCAGCGAAGGTTCTGTGCGAAACGCTTTACCGCTCAGTGATGTCTTACTCACCCGGTTCGCGTGTGCTGTACTTCTCCAACCCCTCCGTGAAATACAATGGCACGGCGACGGGCATCAAAGACACAGCCGATAACGCCCGTACCATTAACCAAACCACCGCCACCATCGTGAAGTACTCCGAGAGCTTGAAGTGACGCAAAGAAAAAGGCCGCGCTGGACACGCGGCTTTTGGGGACACAAAACGGAGGAGCCTTCTGGCCCCTCCGTTTTCCTTTAAATCTACCAACTCACGGTCACGGCAGTATCTGCACTTCGCCGGTGCCGAGGTCGTAGCGCGCGCCGATCACGAGCACCTTGTTCTCCTTCACCGCGTCGGCGAGAGCGCCGGGCGAGCGCTTGATTTCATCTACCATCAGCAGCGCATTCACCTTGATCGCATTATCGAGCAAGTCCCCCGGCAATCCCTTCGCCCGCGTCACCGCCGGACGGATTGCGTCCACGAGGTAGGCGATGTTGCCGTGCGGGTGATCGCCCTTCGACACCACGTCCACGGTGGCTTTCACCGCGCCGCAACGCTGGTGGCCGATCACCATCACGAGCTGCGCGCCGAGGTGATCCACCGCATACTCGATGCTCGCCAGCGCGTGTTTGTCCAAAACATTTCCCGCCACGCGCACGACGAAAAGATCCCCCAAACCTTGGTCGAAGAGAATCTCCGGCGACACGCGCGAATCGGCGCAAGCCAGCACCACGGCGAACGGTTTCTGTCCGGCGGCCAGTTCCGCACGCCGATCGGGCGTCTGCCGCGAGTGCTCCATCTTGCCGAGGCGATAGCGCACGTTGCCTTTGAGCAGACGTATAAGCGCGCCGTTGGAATCCATCTTTTCCGCGGGCGCAACCTTCGCCGCGGCGGCGCCGAGGAAGTCCACCTTGCCGGAATCGAGATCATACCGGCCGGCGACGATTTCGATTTTCTTCTCAGCAACCATCTTGCTCAAAATCGGCGCGGTGCCCCGTAATTGCTGCGTCACGAGCTCCGCGTTCGCGCGGATGGCGTTGTCGAGCAAATCGCCCGGCAACCCTTTCACCTGCGCCACGGCGGGCTGGATTTTCTTGATGAGCGAGCCGAGATGGCCTTCCGCCACGTCATCGGGTTTGGTGTCCACGGCGGCTTTCACCGCGCCGCAGCGTTGGTGGCCGAGCACGACCACCAGCGTCGAACCGAGATGTGCCACTGCGTATTCGATGCTCGCAATGACCTCGTCGCTAATCACGTTGCCCGCGAGACGCACGACAAAGAGATCGCCCAGACCTTGATCGAAAACGACCTCGGGCGAGACGCGCGAATCAGCGCACGCGAGAACGATGGCGAACGGATGCTGGCCTTTGGCGACCTCGACGCGGCGGTCGGAAGTTTGATTGGGCCGCTCGGCTTTCGCGGAAACGTAGCGATGATTACCTTCCACCAATCGCTTCAGCGCACTATCCGCAGAGACTTTCGGCGCGTCGTGCGGATCAGCGTGACCCGCTGCGGGAGCGCTTGCAGGGGCGCACGCGGGCGGCACGTCTTTGGCGCGAAGCGCGAAGGCGAGACCGCCAGCAACCAACAATGCGGCGAGTGTGAAAACTCTTCGGGAGGAAACGTTCATTTTCATATCAGCAGAAAAAGGAATGACACAGCAGACTATCCTTGAAGCGTTTTTTCAGCGCAACGATTTTATGCCCGCCGCCGCGCCAGAAAAGATTCGTCAACAAGGCGCCGCCCGCCTAGAACCGGCGCGTGGCACAATCTCTTCACGTCCTTGTTACCGGCTCCGCCGGACGCGTCGGCCAAGCCGTCGTCGCTGAACTGCAGACGCGCGGCCATGTCGTCCGCGGCTTCGACCGCGTGCCGACGCCGAGTCTATCAGACGCGATCGTCGGCAATGCGACCGACGCCAACGCGGTGCAGCGTGCGATGGCCGGCGTGCATTCTCTCATTCATCTCGCTGCTGTGCCGGACGATGTGGACACGCCGCGCGCCGTGCTCGAGGAACTTTTCCCCGCGAACATCACCGGCCTGTACCACGTGATGGAAGCCGCGCGCGCCTCCGGCGTGAAGCGCGTGGTGCTCGCCAGCAGCGGGCAGGTGAACTGGTGGCAGCAACAGCACGGCCCATTTCCCATCCACGCCGAGGATCCGCCCAGCCCGAAATACTGGTATGCGGCCACGAAGATGTTCATGGAATCCATCGGCCGCGGCTACGCCGAGATGCACGGCCTGAGCGTGATCGTCGCCCGTCTCGGTTGGTGTCCGCGCACACGCGCTCAAGTGGAGGAGATTGCCGCGCAAAGCTGGGCGCAGGATGTGTATCTCAGCCCCCGCGACGCGGGTCGCTTCTTCGCGTGCGCCGTCGAAGCAGAATTGAAAACCAACTTCGGCATCGTGTATGCCGCGAGCCAGTTCCTTCACGAGCAACGATTCGATTTGGAACCGGTGAAGCAATTGCTCGGCTACGAACCGCACGAGCGTTGGCCGCAGGGAATCGAGATCGTTCTCGGCCGCTAAATCGCGCGAAGGCCCGCCCACCGCGTCATCGGACGCTCAACGGATAATCTGGCATTGCGGCAGCGCCGCGCTCAAACGCGCCACGGCCGCTTCGCTGAATTTGTTTCCGGAGAGCTCGATCCGGCGCAGTTTTTTCAACGTGGCGAGCGTTTCCAGAGAAGCGTCAGTGAGGCCGCAGTTCGGCACCACCAATTCTTCCAATCCCACCAACCGGCTCAGCGGGGCCGCACCTGCGTCGCCGATTGCGCCGTAAACGCGCAGCACGCGCAGTGACGAAATGCCCGCGGCATGGCGCACGCCTTCGGCCGACGCCTGCCCGTCGTGCAGGTCGAGCTCGCGCAGCGCCGGCAATTTCGCCACCGAGGCGACGGACGCGCCGGTGGCCTTGCGACTACCCAGTTGCAGGCGGCGCAGCCCGGTAATCTTCGCGAGATGCACCGCGCCGTCGTCGGTGAATTGAGTGTGAACGATCTCGATCCGCTCGAGCTGCGTGAGCCGGCTGATTTCGCGCAATCCCTCGTCGTCCACCGGCGTGTAATGGAAATTCAGATTGCGCAATTCCTGCAACGCGCCGAGCGCACGGAATCCGCGACCGGTGCAGTGAGTGGAGGCGAGCGAGAAAATCTCCAGCCGCGTCAATCCGGCGAGCGCGGCGAGCGAATCATCCGTGACCGGCGTGAGCGTGAGATTCAGGCGACGAAGCTGGACGAGTGGGCCGACATGCGCGAGGCCCGGCCCGCGGACATCGCAGTTCGCGAGATCGAGGTTCGTGAGTGTGGTCTGGCCGACGACATTCGCCAGCCACGCGTCGTTCACGCGCGCGTTCAGCCCACCTTTGCCTTTGAGCGGATTGTTGCCGTCGTAAAGATTGAGCGACACCGGCGTGCCCGCCACCACGTCGAGCTGTCCGCCAGCCGCTTGAGCCGCGAGCAAAAGTTTCTGCACCGCTTCAGCCGAAGGCGGCGTACTGCTTTGCGGAGCGGTGGTAACACAGGCGACGGCAAAAAACGTGATGGCGGCGAGCAGCGCGAATCGAATCATGGGCATCGGACGACGTTGATTCGTGTTCCTTTCAAAAAGAAAACGTCGGACGTCGACTGTTGCCAACATCGCCGCGTTCTCGGACAATAGAAAAACTATGAACTCCTGCTTAGTGCTGTTGCTCGCCCCGTTGGCCGTCACCGCGCGCCTCCTCGCCGCCGAACCGCCGAGCGACGATGGTCAGCCGCTCACATCGCGCATCACCGAAGTCACCGTTTATGCCGACCGCGCGCAAGTGGTGCGGCAAGCGCCCGCACAGCTCGCGCCCGGCACGTCGCGTTACGCTTTCGCCAAGTTGCCCGGCTGGATTGACGAAGGCTCCGTGCGCGTAACAATCAGCCCCGCTTCCGCCGGCAAGATTTTGGATGTGCAGGTGCGCCGCACGTTTCTCGCCAAGCCGACGGACGAGGAGTTCACGAAAGCCGAAGCCGCCGTGCGCGAACTCGCCGACCAGATCGCCGACCTCGATGACGAGCAGACCGTGCTCACCGCGCAGGCCAAACACGTGGATGCCATCCGGATGTTCTCGCTCGATAAGTTTCCGAAGGACGTCGCGGCGCGCGAAGTGAAGCCGCAGGAATACAGCGCAGCCGTCGAGTTCATATCCGAATCGCTCCGCAAAACCGCGGCGGCGCGGCGCGAGCTGGAAAAGAAGCGGCGCAATCTGCAGCCCGAATTGCAGGCCCGCCAGCGGCGCGTGGAGGAATTACGCCAGCGCTCGCAGCTCGAGCAACGCACGGTCGTTATCACCGTGCAATCCGTCGCGGCCGCGGCTGCGACGCTCACGCTCAGCTCGATGCTGCCCGGTGCCACGTGGGAACCGGCGCACGAGCTGCGCGCCAGCAACGGCGCCACCAATCTCGCTCTCACTTCTTACGCCACCGTCACGCAGAGCACCGGCGAAGATTGGACCGGCGTCGCGCTCGCGCTCTCCACGCAGCGCTCCACTGAGACGATGAAGATTCCCGAGCTGCACGGGCTTCTGCTCGGCAGCAGTCGCGCCGCGGTGCGCGCGGTGAATCGCATCGACACCTTTCAAGATGCGAACCGCAACTGGACCACGCAGAACGGGTTTTTCTTCAACGCCAACAATCCCAGCGTGGCGAAGCAGATGGAGTATGGGGACAACCAAAAGCTGATGCTCGGCAACAGTGCGGTGGTGTGCGCTGTTTTCGAGAAGCTACAGCAGCGTGGCACCTCGGCGCATTTCGCCGCGGTTGGCGCCCAGACCGTGCGGGCCGACGGCCTCCCCGTGCGCGCGCCCATCGGCGCGGTGGATCTCGCCGCCAAACATCACATCATGGCCGCGCCCGAACTTTCCCTCAACGCCGCTCACACAGCTGATCTCACCAACACCGGCAAGCTGCCGCTCCTGCCCGGCAAAGTCGCGCTCTACATCGACGGCGCATTCCTCGGACTCACCGAGACCGATTTCGTCGCGTCCGGTGAGTCGTTTGATGTCTTCCTCGGCGTCGCCGACCAAATCAAACTCTCTCGCGTCGTGGATCCGAAACGCAGCGAATTCTACCGCAGCGGTACGCGTACGCGGATGAAGGTTTCCTACGTTCTCACTGTCGAGAATCTCGCCGACAAACCCGCCACCGTGCTGCTCACCGATCGCGTCCCCATTTCCGAGGTGGACGAAATCCGCGTCTCCAGCGTGAAGTCGACTCCGGAGGTGAAAGCGGACATCAAAGGGCTTCTGCGCTGGAGCGTCGCGTTGGGAGCGAAGCAGTCGAAGGAACATCGCATCGAATACACGCTCGAATATCCGGCCGATTTGCCGCAGCGCGCCGATCCGAAAAAGCCCACTTCGGGATCGGGATCAACCCTGCACTTCGAGAGCGATTTGAAACTGCAAATCCGTTCGTTGGAAGAGACGTTGAGAAAGTAGCGGTCGCGTAGCGCGGCCTCACTTGAACGGCAGCAGACGCGAGAGCACCAGGCATTGGACGAGACCGGTCACGCTCGCCACCGAGACGAGTATCGACCAACTCTTCAGCGTCTCCGCCTGCGTGAAGCCGCTCATCTTGCTCACCGTCCAGAAACCGGCGTCGTTCATCCACGAGAACATCTTCGAGCCGAACCCGACCGCGAGAAACAAATAGAGCGTGTGATACGACACCTCGACGTGCCCGGGCGACGATGGATCAATCAAGGCCCACACGATGGCTGAGCCGGTGATCATCGCGACTGTCGCCGAGCCTTGCGCGACACGGATGAGCGCCGTGACGGCCCACGCGACGAGAATCAAATCCGCGCCCGCACCGCGCGAGAGGCCCTGCACATACCTGCCCACGCCCGCGTGCTGAATCATCGCGCCAAACGCGCCGCCCGCGCTCGCGATGAGAATGATCATCCCCGCGAGATGCAGCGGTTTTCCGGCGAGCTCGCCGAGTTGCGTGAGAGTCAACTGGCGTTGCCGCGCCACGAGCGCCAACGCGATCAACACGCCGACAAGCAGCGCGATATTCCGGTCGCCGAGGAACTCCAGCACGGGGAATAGCTCGGGGAACGCCGCGCGGCCGCCGAACATCTTCAGCACCGTCACCGAACCAATCAACACGAGCGGCGCGAGCACCGGCGCAATCGCCAGCGCCAGCGGCGGCAGCTCGCTTTCCGGCCGCGCGACGATGGCTTCGAGTTCAGCGCGAGTAGCACCGGCCGTTTCGCGCATCGGCGCGTCAATCCGGCGCGCAATCCGGCGCGCGACGAACCACGTCACCAACGCCGGAATGATTCCCGCGAGAATGCCGGCGATGATTGTCTGCCCCACGTCGAGATGCAGATTCTCCGCCGCCGCGAGCGGTCCGGGATGCGGCGCGACGAGCGAATGCGTCACCGTACCGCCACAGCAAATGGCCAGCACGTAGAGCATGAAGTCGCGTCCTGTTCGCAATCGCAGCGCCTGCGCGAGCGGCAGCAGCAACATGAAATAGGTCTCGAAGAAAATCGGGATAGAGAGGAAATAACCGCCAGCAAAAATCGCGTGACCCGCACGTCGTTCGCCGAACAGTCCGAGGAAATGGCGCACCACCTTGTCCGCCGCGCCGCTTTCCACGAGGCAGACGCCGATGATGGCTGCCAATGCGATGACGACGCCGATTTTCCCAGCGGTTTCGCCAAAACCTTTCACTGTTAATTCCACCGCAGCGGTCCAGTGACCGCGCTCCTTTTTCGGATCCTTCGTCGTGCCGATCTCGCCCGGCAACGGCTCGTTCGCGAGCACGCCGGCCAGGACGGCGGCGATGATCAGCGCGAGAAAAGCGTGCACGCGCAGTCGGCTGATGAGCAGGACGACGGTAGCCAGCGTGATCACGAACACGGCCAGCGGCCAGTGGTTCGTGGCGGCTTCGGCGAGGAACGGTGTCATGGCGCGCTACTGCGCCAGAAGCGGCGCGGCCGTTCAAGCTTTTGCTCGCGGCACGACGGCGTCATGTGAAAAACGGAAACGCCGCTTGCACGTCGCAGCGACGCGCGGTTATTCTCCGCCTTCAACGCAGCCCGCATGAGTTTGCAACCATCCACCGCCGCGCCGACCCGCGCACGCAACGTCGTCCTGTTCTTCGCCATCTCGCTCGCGGTCATCACCTACGTGGACCGCGTGTGCATCTCGCAAGCCGCGCCGCAGATGCAGAAAGATCTCGGACTGACGAAGGAGCAGATGGGCTGGGCCTTCACCGCGTTCAGCCTCGCTTACGCGCTGTTCGAGATTCCCGGCGGCTGGCTCGGCGATAAAATCGGGCCGCGCAAAGTGCTGATGCGCGTGGTCGCGATGTGGTCGATCTTCACCGTGGCGACGGGCTGGGCGTGGAATCTGGGTTCGCTCGTGATCTTCCGTTTCCTCTTCGGCATGGGCGAAGCCGGTTGTTTTCCAAACGTGACGAAGGCGTTCACGCTCTGGTTTCCCGCGTTCGAACGCGTCAAAGCGCAGGGCGTGATGTGGCTGAGCGCGCGTTGGGGCGGGGCGTTCACGCCGCTGCTCGTGGGCTGGATGCTGGCGACGGGCGGCGATGGCAAGCCCGGCTTGGGCCTCCACTACAAATGGATTTTTGTGATCTTCGGCGCGCTCGGGATTCTGTGGGCCATTTTCTTCTACCGATGGTTCCGTGATTATCCGAAGGACCATCCCTCGGTCAACGCGGCCGAGCTCGCGCACATCGGCGACCACTCCGACTCGACGGGGGGCGATCACTCGGTGCCGTGGGCGAAGCTCATCGCTTGTCGCAGCGTGTGGATGCTCTGGCTGCAATATTTCTGCATGTCCTTCGCGTGGTATTTCTACATCACGTGGATGCCGACGTTCATCAAGGAAACCTTCCCGAACTTCACCGACATCCAGCGCGCGTTGCTCGGCTGCGTCCCGCTGTTCTTCGGCGGACTCGGCTCCATCTTCGCCGGACTTGTGGCAACTCCGCTTGAGCGCTACTTCGGAAACTCGGCTGCGACGCGTCGATTCCTCGGCTGCGTCGGACTATGCGGCGCGGCGGTGATGTTGCTCGTATCGGTTTATCTACGCGGCTCTGCGGACGCCACGGTCGCGGGTTCGTGGATTCCAATTCTCTCAATGTTCGCCGTCGGTTTCGCCAGTTTCTGCAACGACCTCGCGATGCCCGGCGCGTGGGGCGCGTGCATGGAAGTCGGCGGCAAACACACCGGCTCGCTCTCCGGCAGCATGAACATGATGGGCAATCTCGGTGGCGCAATGCCGGGCTTCGTTGTCCCGATTGTTCTGAGCCTCACGAATCTGCCCGACGCCACGTCCACCTCGTGGAACGCCGTCTTCTATTTATTCGCAGCCGTGTATGTCGTCGGCGGGCTGAGTTGGCTCGCGATTGACCCTGTGACGCCGCTGGCGCAACAGGCGTCGAGCACGAGAAGTTCCGGTTGGGCGGTCGCGCTACGACTGATTGGCGGCTTGAGTCTGTTCGTGTTGCTGACGGGCCTCATCGTGATGGCGTGCAGCCCCGTGCCTTCGTCTGCCGGTCGGCAGATGGCGCTCATCGGCGGCGCGCTGATGTTCGGCGGTTTCTTCCTCGCATCCTTCGTGGATCGCAATGCGCTCAAGAAAACGGACACGAAGTCCTAAATCGTCACGGGTCGCGGTTTCAATGGGCCAGTGTCGCGTTGGCCACAGTCCAGCTTTTCACCAAGTCGGGAAATGGACAGTGCTCGCAGAGCGCGTTCGAATGACTGCAGAAGTCGCGTGCAATCTGGAGCAACCCCTGCTGCTGGGCTGCCGAACGCAATCGGCGCGGCGCGGCGAACAACCGCTGGCGCGTCAGTTTCAGCACCGCGTTGTCCTCGCTCGCAGGCCACGCGAACCAGCGCCGCTCCACTTCTCGCTGTGCGGATTCGTTTCCGCCACTCATCGCGCGGGCATGAAACCACGGCAGCACCGCGTTCATCGCCAAATCCGTCACGCGCGTCGCACCGAGTAACGGCTGTGGCTTCGGCAGTCGCGATGAGTTTAGGTTCAAGTGCCACGACCAGAATTCATCCGTCTCCGGGCGCAGCAGACGACCGAGAGATTCGGTCAAGGTAGAATTCAGCGGTGCCTCCGCGAACCACGCTTCGAAATCTCGCGCGAGTTTTCCTCCGGCAATCCAATGCGCCGCGAGCGCCAGTCGGCGTGCGGGATGGTTCACCGGACGCAGACCGCTCAATCGCCAGATGCTTCGAGGCAAACTGTGCTCGGCGAATTGTTCGCGCTCGCGCCACCACACATCCCACAATCGGCGCACGTAATCATTCGATGATTTCGCCCGCCGCGGCAGTTCCGTCGGCAACAGGCCAGCTACACCGAGCAGACGCGCTTGAAGTGAATGGAGTGTTGAATGTGGATCATTGATGGCCGGCAACAATTCGGCGATGCGCTGCATCGGCCACGCATTCTGTTTGTAGCCGAGCACTCGAAAAAGACCGCGCCAGAGCGCCTGTTCCCAACCAGCTTGGCGGGCGATGGCGGCGAATCCAGAGGCTTTCAACCGAAGCCGCACCAACGAGGCTTCGCATAAAAGCGCGTCGAGATGATCGTTGGAAAGCTCCTTCAACGGAGCATTGCAACGGCCGAGCATGTTCCCAGGCGAAACGTTTTCACCTTCACCGCTGAACGTGTCCGCGAGTTCTTCAATCGGCGCATCGAGCACGTCCGCCAACGCGAACGTCGGCAGACCGTTCGAATCTGCACCGCGCCAGACGACGTGGAGAACAACGCGGCTGAACGCGGGGTTCCGATCGTGGCCGTGGCCGTGCCATGCGGATGGAACGATGTCCACTTCGACATCGCCGGACTGCGGCGGTTCGCCGACGAACTGGATGATGGCGTCACGAAAATCAGGCCCGGACTCGCGATTCAAAAAGCCGGGATGAAGTACGCGAATGACGCGGCCATCGGCAACACGGAGCGTATCACGCCGCAGCCGCTGATGCCGCCAAATGGCCTGAAGCAGCCGTTCGGGCGGCGCGCCGGCGTCGTGCAACACGACCGGACGATTCGCCCGCCACGTCGCGTAAAAATTGTTCTGTTGCGCGCTCACAAGTCGTTGCAATCTCTCCGATGGTTCGGCAAGATTTGACTCTAATGCCCTCAACCGGGCTTTTGCACCAAAGCAAAGCGGCCGCGATGGCTTTCATCATGGAAATTCGGAACGCCAAACCAATCGTCTACACCAGCCCACGCGTCAACCGCGCGGGGAGTCTTGGTGATGCCGTGGAGGCGGTGGCGCAATGAGCGCGGAGTCGATGATTGAGGTCGAGAACCTGACCAAACGCTACGCCGGCCGTACGGCGATTGGCGGGCTTTCGTTCACTGTGGGTCGCGGCGAGATCGTCGGCTTTCTCGGGCCGAATGGCGCGGGCAAAAGCACGACGATGCGCATTCTCGCGGGCTTTCTCGCAGCCACGTCGGGCACGGCGCGTGTGGCGGGTTTCGACGTGCTCACGCAGTCGGAGGAGGTGCGGCGGCGGATCGGCTACATGCCCGAAAATAACCCGCTGTACGACGACATGCGCGTGCGGGAATATCTGAAGTTCCGCGCACGGCTGAAGGGGCTTTCCGGGGCGCATTGCCGCAATCGCGTGGACACGGTCATCGACCAGTTCGGCCTCGCCGAGGTGAGTCACAAACTCATCGCCTATCTTTCGAAAGGTTTTCGCCAACGTGTGGGTATCGCGGACGCGCTGGTGCACGAGCCGGAGCTGATCATCCTCGACGAGCCGACCATCGGACTGGATCCGCACCAGATTCGCGTCGTGCGCCAATTGATCAAAGATCTCGGCCGCCGCCACACGGTGCTGATTTCCTCGCACATTCTGCCCGAGGTCGAAGTGACCTGCAGCCGTGTGCTCATTCTGCATGAAGGGCGCATCCTCGCTGCAGACACGCCGGACGATCTGCAGCAGCGGATGTCTGGTCGCGCGCAGGTGATCGCCGAAATCGCCGCGCCGGCGGCCGAGTTGCGGCATTGCTGGGAAACGATGGCCGAGGTGGAGGAGTTCGATGTGAGTGCGGCGGAAGGCGATTTTCAACGCTGCGCGTTGACGCCGCGAGCGGGCTTGGATTTGCGCCCGCGCATTTACGATTTGGTGAAGGAGCGCGGCTGGCGTCTCCGCGAACTGACGCGCAGCCGGCACACGCTGGAAGATATTTTCATGCACGTGACCAGCCGCGAGCGGGAGGAGGAGAACTGATGCGCGCGTTCCTCACCCTCACGCGCCGCGAGTTGACGATGCACTTCGTGTCGCTGACCGGCTACGTGGTCATCGCCGGCGTGCAGCTGTTGCTCGGTCAAAGTTTCTGGACGCTGCTCGACGCGCTCAATAACAAACCGTTCGACATGCCGGTGACGGAAAAGTTCTTCGACACCGGTTTCTTCTGGCTCGTGCTGCTACTGGTCACGCCCGCCATCACGATGCGCACCTACGCGCAGGAGCGCGCCACTGGCACGTTCGAGACGCTGATGACGACGCCGATTGGCGAGACGCAGGTGGTGCTGGCGAAGTTCTGCGGTGCGCTCGCGTTCTTCATGATCGCGTGGCTGCCGGCAGCGGCCTATCCGTTCCTGCTGCGGCATTACGCGGAAGGGATGGCGCCGGTGGACGCCGGTCCGGTGGCGGCGACGTTGCTCGGCATCGCGTTGCTGGGCAGTTTCTACATGGCGCTCGGCTGCTTCGCCTCGTCGCTTACGCGCAGCCAGATTGTCGCGGCGATGACGACCTTCGCGATCGGGCTGGGATTATTCCTGCTCGGCTACCTCTCTCAAATCCGTCCCCCGGAGCCGGGTTGGCAGGCGCAATTGCTCGTCCACATCTCGATGCTTGAGCACATGCGTGATTTCTCGCGCGGCATCGTGGACACGCGGCACATCTTTTTTTATCTGAGCCTCACGGCGTTTTTTCTCTTCCTCACGCATCGCGTGCTGGAGAGCCGGCGTTGGAAATAATGCGCAACGAAACTGAACAGCCCGCAAGTTTCTCCGCCAGTCGACGCTGGGGGCAGGCGCTGAATTTTGTACTCGCCGTCCTCGCGGCGGCGGCGCTCGTTCTTCTCGCCAATCACCTCGCCACACGCCACTACGCGCGCGTCGCGTGGACCGACAACGCGAATTTCAAACTTTCGCCCCTCACCCGCCAAGTGCTCCAGTCGCTGACGAACACCGTGCGTGTCGTCGTTTATTACGATCGCGCCGAAGCGCTCTACACGCCGGTCACCGCGCTGCTGAAGGAGTACAGCCTCGCGAATCCGCGGGTCGAGATCGAGGTGGTCAACTACGTCGTCGAGCCTGCGAAGGCCGAGTTGATCAAGGCTCGTTACCGGCTCACGCCGCAGGCGCGCGACCTCGTCATCTTCGATGCCAACGGTAAGACCAAGGTCATCACCCAGAGCGATCTTTCCGAGTACGACCTCGCGGCGTTCGTCGTCGGCCGAGATCGAGATATCCGCCGAACCGGTTTCCACGGGGAGCGTCTCTTCACTTCCGCACTCGCCACCGTGGCCGATCCCGCCACGCCGCAGGCTTATTTCCTCACTGGCCACGGCGAGCATGACCACGGCAACTCGAGCCACGACGTGGGCTACGGAAAGTTCGCCGCGCTGTTGCTCGACAGCGGTGTGCGCCTCGCCCCGTTGCGCCTCGCTGGCACGAACACCATCCCCGCCGACAGCCGGTTGCTCATCGTTGCGGCACCGCAGATACCGCTCGATTCGTCCGAGCAAGAGAAGCTCGAGAAATATCTTCAAGGCGGCGGGCGGATGCTGCTGCTGCTGAGTTACAATTCACGCAGCGGTCTCGAGCCGCTGCTCGCCCGCTGGGGTGTCGAGATTGGTGACAACACCGTGATTGATGAACGCAACTCGCCGCCGGCTTCCGGTTCCGTGTTGGTGAACCAGTTCGATCCGCATCCGGTCGTCGGCCCGCTCGCGTCGGCCCGCCTGCCGTTGCAGCTCGTGTTGCCGCGTTCCATCGGTCGGCGCGCCGGTCACCAGCAGAATGCTGACGCCGCCAAAGTCACCGAGTTGGCTGCGACCAGCGAGGCCGGCCTCGCCGTGCGTCGAGTGCGCAACGGCCCCCAATCCTCCGCCTTGCGCGAGCGGCAGGGCGTGATCCCGCTGATGATCGCGGTCGAGAAGGGCGGCATCGCGGGCGTGGCGGATGCTGGCGCCACGAGGATGATTGTCGCGGGCGATTCCTACTTCCTCGATAATCAAATGATCGAGGCCGCCGCGAACCGCGAGTTCGCTTGGCAGGCCGCCAACTGGCTGCTCGATCGCCCGCAGTTCCTTGGCGGCATCGGGCCGCGTCCCGTGCGCGAGCACACTTTCACCATCACCGCCGCCAAGATGCGCCGCCTATTCTGGATTCTCGTCGCGGTCATCCCGGGCGCCAGCCTCGCTCTCGGGCTCGTGGTGTGGATTCGCCGCCAACGCTGATTTGAAGGCGTGAAAAACTCGAAGCAAACTCTCTGGCTCTGGCTCATCGTCGCATTGCTCGCGGCGTGGGTGTTGCTGTTCGAACGGCCGGCCAAGCAGTCCGGCTCAGTCGAGCCCGCCACCGCGTTGCTCGCGAATCTCCAGCCTGGCGCCGTCACAGCCGTCGAGTTGACGGTCGGCACAAATCAGTTGCGTGCCGTTCGTGGTGAAGGCAGCTGGCAGCTCACCGCGCCCATCGTTTATCCAGCGCAGGCCGCCGTGGTCGATGCGTTGCTTCAACAATGTGCGCGAATCGAATCCACCCGTTTCATCCCCGCCACCGAAGTTGGCGACCAACTCTCCGCCTTCGGCCTGCAACCGCCCCGCGCCGTGTTGCGCATCGAGCAGAATGGTCAATCGTTCGAACTGCGGCTCGGCGCACCAGCGCACGGCGGCAATCGCCTGTACATCCAGCTTTCCGGACAAGCCGGCCTGCACGTTGTACACGATCGCTTGCTCGAACTTTTGCCACGCAGCCTCGACGACTGGCGTGACGCGCGTCTCCTCGCCTTTGGCGCGCGGACCGTCAACCGCATCGCCGTCCGCTCCGGCCCGCGTCTCTTCGAAGCCGTGCGCGATTCCACCAACCAGCTCTGGCGCATCACTTCGCCACCGCCCGCCAAGCGCGCCGACAGCGACCGGCTCAATCTTCTCCTCCAGCAGCTCCAGCAATGGCCGGTCGCGCGTTTCGTCACGGACGACCCGAAGGCCGATCTCGAGCCGTTCGGCCTCGCAGCACCCGAGGCCGAGCTAACCCTCGCCCATGGCACCAACGCGCTGCTCTCCGTGCAGTTCGGAAAAAGCCCGACCAACGCCACCGAGCAGGCCTTCGCCCGCCGACTGACTCACACGAACATCGTGGCCGTTCCGCGGCAGTGGCTCGATCTTCTCCGCCAGCCGGTCTGGGATTTCTGTGATCACCGACTTGTCGACACAGCGGCCACCAATCGCGCCGACCGCATCGAATTCCGAGGTGCAGAAAACTTCACGCTCCAGCGGCAGACGAATTCGACGTGGCTCCTCACCGAACCCATCGCAGCCGCCACCGATCCCGAGCTTGTCGCCGAATTGTTTCGTGGTCTCGGCCGGCTCGAGGCCGTTGAACTGGCCAAAGAAGTCGTGACAGATTTTGTTCCGTACGGGCTCGCCGTTCCCGTCGCGCGATTCTCGCTGCTTCAAAATGTCACCAACACCGCCGGCGTCACCAACGCGTTGCTCGCACAGGTGGATTTCGGCAACGGCCCCGTGGACCGTGTGCACGTGCGGCGGCACGACGAGGGCGCGGTGTACGTCGTGCCGCGCGGCGCGCTGAACCGTCTGCCGCAGGCCGCGTGGCAATTACGCGACCGCCGCCTGTGGGATTTCGCCGCGACGGACATCGCGAGTCTCATCGTTTCGCAAAACAGCCGGACGAACAAACTCGCGCGCAACGCCGCCCAGAAATGGGCTGGCCCGGACGGCCCGCTGAATGACATTAACGCTGCCTCACTCGATGAGACGCTGCATCGACTCGGCGCACTCCGTGCCGTGGATTGGACCGCGCGCGGCACCTCCGCGCTGCCGCAGCACGGCATCAGCGCCACGGGTCTCGCGCTCACGCTGGAAGTCGTCCACGCCAACCAATCCCGAACGCTTACGCTGCGTTTCGGCCGTCGCGCTCCCGAGCGCCACGTGTACGCCACCATCGCCGAGACAGCCGAGCGCGAGCCTGTCATCTTCGAATTTCCCCAGCCGCTTTTCGACCAGTTTGTCGTGCCGTATCTCTCACTCAAGCCGTGAACACGGATGAACAACGCCCCAGCCCCTCGCAGCGGTTCTGGCGGGGCAGCCGGCGCGCCTGGCGCTGGACGCGCTGGACGTTCTGGGGCGCGCTCGCGCTGTTCGCCGGCACATTGCTTTATCTGAACCGTGTCGGCCTGCCGGATTTTCTGAAGACGCGACTGCAAGCCGAACTTCACGAACGCGGCCTGCGGCTCGAATTCAAGCGACTCTTCATTCATCCCGCGCGTGGCATCGTCGCGGAAGAACTACACCTCATCGCCGGAGATGAACGGACTGGACTGGAGATTCGCGTGCCTTCGGCCGACCTCGGATTGAACCTCGCCGCGTTGCTTGCCTTCGACGTGAAAGTGGATTCGCTGCTGCTGCGTGACGCCCGCGTGCGCTGGCCGTTGTCCGGCACCAACCAGCCCCCGCGTATCCTCGAAGCCGATCGGCTCACGACCGGAATTCATTTTCGTGACGATGACCGCTGGGATCTCAACCATCTCCGCGCGCGCGTGCTCGGCCTCAATATCAGCGCCAATGGCTCGCTCGCGAATGCCTCGCAGCTCGGAGCACCTCGTCCGCGCCAAACGAACGAGCTGGAGCGCGCTCAAATTGAAAAGCAACTTCGGGAGCTGCTCGCGCATTTCGATCAGGTGAAATTCGCACAGCCGCCCGAAATCAGGCTCAACTTCCATGCCGACGCTCACACTGGCGCGCTGGAAGCCGAACTCGCAGCGCACGTCGCACGCGCCGAATCGCCGTGGGTCAGCGGACGCGATGCCGAGTTCACTTCTAAAATCAAACGCGTCGGCGACACAAACATGCAACTCACCGCGACCGCGGAGATGAAGTTTGCCGACGGGCGAACAAAATGGGGCGACGCGCGCGGAGCAACCGTAAGCGCAAAGGCGACTTTCGATTCCGCACAGCCCGGCTTCTGGAAAGCGGATGGCACTGTGTCGCTCGCGGAACCGCGCACGCGTTGGGGCGAAGCGCAAAATCTCACCTTCACCGGCGAACTGAAATCGACGACGAACCAGCAGCGCGGATTGCTTCTCACATTTTCTGGAGAGGGCAAGGGACTGAAAACCGAGTGGGGCAACGCCAGCGGCGCGCGCACACGGGTGAAAGGAACGATTGGCATCGAACAAACGTTCGAGTTTTCTGGAGAAGGGGCCGCGGCTCTCACGAATGTGCGCACTCGTTGGGGTGAAGCACAAAGCCTCACCTTCAATGGCGAAACGAAACCGGCCATTGATCGGCAACATTTATCGCTCGTCACGATTTCTGGAGAAGGTCAGGAACTGAAAACCGAATGGGGCACGGCACGGCGCGGTGAAATCGATTTCACGCAGGCAGGCAGCGCGAATGGCGTCACGGGGCGGACGGCTCGGGTTAAGCTGAATCTCATCAAGACGCCCGAGGCTGCGGCTGCGGAGGCAACTTTCACAGCCGTCCAGAGCGATGTCTCGCAACCGCGCGCGCGTTTCACGGGACGAGTGGAGAAGCCGCACGCGCAGTTCGGTTCGGCGGAGCAGATGCTCTTCAGCCTCGACCTCACAAATGCCGCGCCGTGGTCAGCTAGTGCCACCGCGACTTTCAACGCCGTGGTGACGCCGCACGTGCGCACGCCGCAGTTGTTGCTCAACGCGACTGCGCGACCCGGCAGCGTCACCAACACGACGGCAATGAATTGGAATGCCACGGTGGGCGCGCTGGAGTCCGAGTGGGCGCGTGCGACCAATGCGACACTGCGCGGCAGCGGCGAATGGCTCGTGAAAGAAAAGCGTCCGGCAGCGCAGACATTCAGAGGGCAGGTCGAGCGCGTCACTTCGCGATGGGGCGACGTAGCGGGAATGGATTTCAACGCGCGCATCGTTCCGCCGCCGAATAATTTCGTTCACAAAGCGGATGCAAGTTGGGGCGCATGGAAACAGCTTGAGCCATTCACGCTGGAGGCGGATGTGAAACTTGAAAGCCTGCGCGCGGGAAAACTGGAGACAGGAAAAGTTTTAGCGAAAGCCCGCTGGAACGCGCCAGAGCTGACTGTGGAGAAGCTCGATGCCGCGTTGTACGGCGGCGCGCTCACGGTGACAGGTCGCGTGGATGTCGCGTCACGTCAGGTTGCCGCGCGAGTTGGATCGAATCTCGATCCGCATCAACTCGGGCCATTGCTCGGTACGAACATAACGAAAGCGCTGGCGCGGTTCACGTGGGAGAAACCACCGGAAATCGTGGCGCTGGCGCAATTGAAGCTACCGGCATGGACCAACGCCGCGCCGAACTGGAGCAAAGATGTGTGGCCCTCGCTCGACCTGAACGGAACGGTCGCAGTGGGCCGCGCGGCCTACAGCGGTATATCAGCGGAATCATCCGCGACGGATTTGCTCATCCGCGACGGCGTCTTGCGGTTGCCAAAACTGACAATCGTTCGTCCCGAAGGCCCGATGACGTTGAGTTACACGGAACGCTTCGCGACCGGCGAACATCGCTTGCAAGCGAGCGGGGTCGTGAATCCAGCCGTCGTGAAACCGCTGCTCGATGAATCGACGCGAAAAGTCTTCGATCAATTTCAGTTTCGCACGCCGCTTGAGTTGGATGCCGAGTTGCGCGGTCGATGGAGCGCGCCGGAAGCAACCGGTCTTCGGGCGCGGATCGCGACGACGAACCTTGTCTTCAAAGGCGAACCGTTCAGCAACGTGGGCGCGACGGTCACGTTCACAAACCGCGCGGTGACCGCGACGGACGTGCGTATCGCGCGCGGACAGGAGCAAGTTTCCGTACGGCGCTTGGCTGTGGATTGGGGCAACGATCGCATCACGATTGACGGTGCGGTGAGCACGATGGATCCACTGCTCGTCACTGGATTGATTGGCGAGAGCACACGTCAAGCCATCGAACCATATCGCTTCACACGGCCGCCGATGGCGCGCGTGAACGGTTCACTGCCGATCAGCAACAGCAGCCAAACCGACCTGACCTTCGAACTGAGCGGCGGGCCGTTTCAGTGGGAGAAATTCCGGCTGCCCGATTTGAACGCGACGGTGCATTGGGTGACGAATCAAGTCGTCATCACAAATGTCGCTGGAGCGTTTTACGGCGGGCGCATCGTGGGGCACGCGCGCTTCGATGTGGATAATCCGAAGCACACCAGTTTCCTGTTCGACCTGAAGACCGAAAACGCCGATCTGCATGAGTTGCTCAAGGATGTTTCGAGTTCCACAAACAAGGTACAGGGGCGGTTCGACGGACGGTTCGCTATCACCAAGGCGAACACGGAAGACGCGCTGAGCTGGCAAGGTTTCGGGAATGTGAAGCTGCGCGACGGGTTGCTGTGGGAGGTACCGCTGGTCGGCATTTTTTCGCCGGTGTTGGACACATTCGCGCCGGGTATCGGACGCAACCGAGCGAAAGTGGCGAGCGCAAGCTTCACCATCACGAACAGCGTGATCCACACGAAGGACTTTGAAATCCGTGCCGCGCCAGCGCGATTGCACTATGAGGGCGCGGTGGGGTTCGACCAAAAATTGAACGCGCGTGTCGAAGCGGAGTTGTTCGGAGAAACGATGCTTGGGAAGATTTGGTTGATGGGGCCGCTCCTCGGAAAAGTGACGCGACTATTTGAGTACGACGTCACCGGAACACTAGAACAACCCAATGTGAAGCCTGTGTTCATTGGGAAACCATGGACGATTCCACTCAAATTCCTAGAGGGCTTGCTTCCCGACTTCGACAAGAAAAAGCCCGACGTCGTGCCGCCAGAGAAATCCCCGAAACCGTGACGCCCCTTTGGGCGAAACAAAAAAGGCGCCGGTAAAGGCACCTTGTGAAAGCCGGTGTTCACTTGGCCGTCAGTGGTGATGACGGCGTTTGACCTTGAGCTGCGCGAGTGAGTGCGCGAGTGAGGCGGTGACGGAGGCGGTCTCTTCGTCGGTGAGTTTTTCAGCGAGGCGTGACTCGGCTCGTTTGCGGGCTTCTTCAGCTTTGGCCTCATCGATGTCGTCGGCCTTGATGGCCATGTCGGTGAGGATGGCGACGCGGCCACTGGTGATTTCGACAAAGCCTTCGCCGATGGCGAGGAAGAAATCCTGCCCGTCCTTGTGCACGGCGACCTCGCCGGCGGCGACCTGCGTCATCAAGGGGACGTGCATCGGGTAGATGCCCATCTCGCCCTCGATGCCGGGGAGCGTGACCATCTCCACATCTTCGGAGTAGATCTTCGCCTCTGGAGTGACGATTTCGAGTTTGAGTGTTACAGACATATTCGCGTCGCTTCAGCGCGCCACAGAGAGCGAGCCTTGTCGGATTATTCCTTAACCTCGTCGATGCCGCCCTTCATGTAGAAGTCGTTCTCGGAAACGTCGTCGTACTTGCCTTCGAGGATTTCCTTGAAGGCGCGCACGGTGTCGGCCACAGGGACCTGCTTGCCTTCGCGGCCGGTGAAAACCTGCGCCACGGTGAACGGTTGGCTGAGGAATTTCTGAATCTTGCGCGCGCGGAACACGGCGGTCTTGTCGTCAGGCGACAGCTCGTCCATGCCGAGAATCGCGATGATGTCCTGCAAATCCTTGTAGCGCTGGAGCACTTTCTGAACGCCGCGGGCGACGTCGTAATGCTCTTGGCCGACGATCTCGGGCGTGAGCGCGCGGGAATTCGAGGCGAGCGGATCCACGGCGGGAAAGATACCGAGCTCGGCGATGGAACGCTCGAGCACGATCGTCGCATCCAAGTGCGCGAAGGTCGTGGCCGGCGCGGGGTCGGTCAAGTCGTCTGCGGGGACGTACACCGCTTGGAAGGAGGTGATGGAACCTTTCTTCGTCGAGGTGATGCGTTCCTGAAGATTGCCCATCTCGGCTGCCAGCGTGGGTTGGTAACCGACGGCGCTCGGCGTGCGGCCGAGGAGCGCGGACACTTCGGAGCCCGCCTGCGAGAAGCGGAAGATGTTATCCACGAACAGGAGCACGTCCTGGTTGTGCTCGTCGCGGAAATATTCGGTCACGGCGAGCGCGGAGAGCGCCACGCGGAGACGCGCGCCCGGCGGTTCGTTCATCTGACCGTACACGAGACCGATCTTGGAACCTTCGTCGAGGACGGGCAGGCCGTTCTCGCCGATGAGCGTGTGGCCCTTCGCGTCCCGCTTGGTCTTGATGACGCCAGCCTCGATCATTTCGGCGTAAAGATCGTTACCTTCGCGGGTGCGCTCGCCGACGCCCGCGAACATCGAGACGCCGCCGTGCAGCTTCGCGATGTTGTTGATCAGCTCCATGATGATGACGGTCTTGCCGACGCCGGCACCGCCGAACGCGCCGACCTTGCCGCCCTTGAGGAACGGGCAGATGAGATCGATGACCTTGATGCCGGTGGTGAGCACCTGCGGGCTGGTGGTTTGATCCACGAGAGGCGGAGCGGAGCGGTGGATGGAAATATATTTATCCGCCTTCACCGGGCCCTGCTCGTCCACGGCGTCGCCGGTGACGTTGAAGACGCGGCCCATGACGGCGTTGCCAACGGGCATCGAGATGGGCGCACCGGTGTCGGTGAGCTCCATGCCGCGCTTGAGCCCTTCGGTGGTGCTCATGGCGACGGCGCGCACCCAGTTGTCGCCGAGGTGCTGTTGCACTTCGAGGGTGAGCTTGGTCTTGCCCTGGCCGGGGAGGTCGTACTCGACGGTGATCGCGTTGTAGATGGCCGGGAGTTTATCCGGAAACTCGACGTCCACAACGGGACCGATGATCTGAACGATTTTGCCTTTGTTCATAGGTGTAAAAAGTGGTTAACCCATCGCCATCTGGGCGGTGGTGATCTCCAAAAGTTCCTTCGTGATGTTGGCCTGCCGCAGTTTGTTGTACTCGAGCGTGAGGTCTTTGATGAGCTGCTTGGCGTTGTCGGTCGCGTTCTTCATCGCGACCATCCGCGCGCTGTGCTCGGAGGCTTTGGCCTCGAGAAGGACCTGATAAATCTGGTAGTTGAGATAGTGCGGGAGCAACGCGCCGAGCACGTGCTGCGGGTCCGGCTCGAACTGGAACTCGACCGTGCCCTTGCGCAGTTCGGTACCGCCGCCGTCGCCTTCGACGCTCGCTTCGAGAGCTTTGATCTCGCCCACGGGCAGGAAGGGCCGCAGCTCGGCCTTTTGCATGAGGGTGTTGATGAAATTCGTGAAGAGGATGTCCACGCGATCCACATCGCCCTTGATGAACAGCTCCTGAGCAAACCGCGAAATCGCGCGGGCCTCGCTGAAGAGCGGCGCGTCCTTGTAAGTGAACTCAGCGGAGAGCTGGCGCTTGGCGCGAGCGACGAACTGCGCGCCTTTCCGGCCGGCGCAAAGATAAACAGTCGTGTTCTTGTCGAACTTGGCCGCCTCGCGCAGCAGGTTCGAGTTGAGAGCGCCGCACAGACCTTTGTCCGTGCTGATGAGAATGATTGCGCGCTTCTTCACCGTGCGCTCCTCGGTGAGCGGGTGGGCGAAATCGCCCGAGTGCGGCGCGACCTCGGCGAGCACGGAATTCATCAGCGTGGCATACGGACGGCCTGCGATCGCCGCGAGCTGCGCCTTGCGCATCTTCGACGACGCGACCATCTGCATCGCCTTCGTGATCTGCGAGGTGTTCTTAACCGACTTAATTCGTCGGCGTATGTCGCGCGTGCTCGGCATGAGGAATCAGCGTTCGGTCGCGGCGGTCTAGCGGTAACCCTGCTTGAACTCGGTGACGGCGGCCTTCAACTCGGCGGCGAGCGCTTCGCTCACGGCGGCTTCCTTGCGCACGCGCTCCAACAGCGCAGGTTTCCGCGTCGTCATGAAATCGGTGAGCTTCGCCTGGAAATCCTTCACCTTCTCCACCGCCACATCATCGAGCAGATTGTTCTGCATCGTCCAGAGGACGACCGCCTGAATCTCGACGGAGATCGGGTTGTATTGGCTCTGCTTGAACAGCTCGACGATCCGCTTGCCTCGCTCGAGCGTGGCCTGCGTCTTCGCATCGAGATCGGAACCAAACTGCGCGAACGCCGCGAGCTCGCGATACTGCGCGAGGTCGAGCTTGATGCGGCCGGCGACCTGCTTCATCGCCTTGATCTGCGCGGCGGAACCGACGCGCGACACCGAGAGACCGACCGAGATCGCCGGGCGGATGCCTTGGTAGAACAAATCGGTCTCGAGATAAATCTGGCCGTCCGTGATCGAGATCACATTCGTCGGAATGTAGGCGGACACGTCGCCGGCCTGCGTCTCGATGATCGGCAGCGCGGTGAGCGAGCCGCCGCCGCTACGTTCATTCACGCGCGCGGAGCGCTCGAGCAAACGGCTGTGAAGATAGAATACGTCGCCGGGATACGCTTCGCGGCCGGAGGGGCGCTTCAGCACGAGCGACACTTGGCGGTAAGCAACGGCCTGCTTGGAGAGATCATCATAAATGATGAGCGCGTCCATGCCATTATCCATGAACCATTCGCCCATCGCCGCACCGGAGAACGGCGCGAGATACTGGGCGGCAGCGGGAGCGTCCGCACCGGCGGCCACGACAATCGAATCCCCCATCGCATCGGCTTTCTCGAGATCGGCGATGACGCGGGCGATGTTCGACTGCTTCTGGCCGACTGCGACGTAGATGCTGTAAACAGGGCGGAAGCTGGGGTCGCCGGAAGCGCGGCCGACTTTGTTGATGCGCGCCTGGTTGATCATCGTGTCCACGCCGATCGCGGTCTTACCCGTCGAACGGTCGCCGATGATGAGCTCGCGCTG
>CAMASG010000029.1 GCA_945860945.1 Akkermansia muciniphila | reverse complement strand
GCCGTCGCGCCCATGCTCTTGAACGTCTGCGGCGCGATGCCGGGATTCGCGAAATCCACCGCCGTCTTGTCCGCGACAGCCACGACGCCCGACTTGAACTGCGCATCGTCACTCGCCTCCAACTTGAACCGCATCGGGAAGCCGAAGCCCGCGCCAATCTGGTTGAAGTCATCGTAGCACGGGCGCAGCACCACGCGGTCAATCACCACGCTCCGGCCGAGGTCCACTTGCACCCACTTCGCCGAGTCCTGCGCCGCTGCGATGCCGCTGTGATAGCCATACTCCGGGCGCAAGCCGCCCTTCGCCTTGTTCGCGGTCTCGATGCGTTTGTCGAGCGCCTCCAGTTCTTTGCCAGCGGCGAGCTTGGGCTTATTCTCCAAGGCAGCGCGTCGCTCGATCAACGTGCGTTGCTGGTGTTCCAGTTCGGCGAAGCGCGCTGTCAGCTTTGCGTCGGTGAAATACTTTTTATCCGCCCGGTCCACGGCCGCGAACACGGCGTGGAGCCGGTAGTAATCGCGCTGTGGGATGGGGTCGAACTTGTGGTCGTGGCACTGCGCGCAGCCGACTGTGAAGCTGTTGAACGTCTGCATCGTGGTCGCGACCATGTCATCGCGGTCGAGGTGGCGCGCAATCTTCCCGTCAATCTTCGTCTCCGGCACCTCCGCGTGCCCGATGAAATCCCACGGCCCCGCCGCGATGAAGCCCAGCGCCTCCACGCCATCGCGCGTGCCGGGGAAGAGCACATCGCCGGCAATCTGCTCTTGGATGAAGCGCGCGTAAGGCCGGTCCTCGTTGAAGGCGCGAATGACGTAGTCGCGATAAGGCCAAGCGTTCGGGCGGGGCTTGTCCTTGTCGTAGCCGTGCGTGTCGCCGTAGTGGACCACATCGAGCCAGTGCCGCGCCCAGCGCTCGCCGTAGTGCGACGAAGCGAGAAGTTCATCCGCGAGTTTTTCGTAAGCCTTTGGATCGGGATCTTTCACGAAGCGTTCCACACGTTCCGGCGTCGGCGGCAAGCCGAGCAGATCGAAGGAGAGTCGGCGAATAAGGGTGCGTCGATCGGCCTCGGGCGATTGCGCCAGCCCTTTCGCTTTCAGCTTCGCTGCCACGAACACATCCACAGGATTTTGAATTCTGACCTTCGCATTCTTGAGCGCCGGCACGGTTGGACGCGTCAACGGTTTGAGCGACCACCAGTTGAGCGGGTTGTTCTCTTTCGCGCCCGTCGCGTCCGGCCAGTTCGCGCCTTGATCAATCCACGCGCGCAGCAGGCCGATTTGCACCGCTGTGAGTCGCTCGCCCTTGGGCGGCATGAGCATGTCTTCGACGAGACCGGTGACGTAGTGGATGAGCGGGCTATCCGCACTTTTGCGGAGCACGATTGCCGTACCGTGCGTGTCGCCGCCTTTGAGCGCGACGGCTTTCACGTCCACGCGGTAGCCGTTCTTCTGCTTCTCCGGTCCGTGGCAGGAAAGACAATGCGTGGCGAAGATCGGTTGGATGTCCTTTGCGAAATCCACCGTTCGCGTCGCCGCCGGAGGCAATTTCGCTTTATCCACTTCGGCTGCGTTCAATGAGGAGGCGATCAGCGAGACAGCGGCCAATGCAAACAAGACGGGGCTTGATGTGCGGCAAAAACGATTCAAGCGAGGATTTCCTTGATCACATGACCATGCACGTCGGTCAACCGGCGATCCGCGCCGTTGTGTCGGAAGGCGAGCCGCTCGTGGTCGAAGCCGAGGAGATGCAGCAGCGTGGCGTGCTGGTCGTAGCACATCGTCGTGTTCCGTGCGGCCTTGAAGGAGAACTCGTCGCTCTCGCCATAAGTCGTGCCGCCTTTGATGCCGCCGCCGGCCATCCAACTCACGAACGTGTTGCCGTTGTGGTCGCGGCCTTTCGTGCCCTGGCTGTAGGGCGTGCGGCCAAACTCCGTCGTCCACAGCACGATGGTTTCATCGAGCAACCCGCGCGACTTGAGGTCCTTGAGCAATCCAGCGATCGGTTTGTCGGAGCGGACGCACATCTTTTCGAAGTCCGAGCCGGGCGTGATGTCGCCGTGATTGTCCCAGTTGCCAGACGCACCGGCGAGACCGGAACCGCACCAGAGCTGCACGAAACGCACGCCGCGCTCGACGAGACGCCGCGCGATGAGGCAGTTGCGGCCCAGCGGTTCGGTCTTCGCGTCGCCGAAACCGTAAAGCTGTTTCGTGGCCGCAGTCTCGTCGTGCAGGTCGAGCACTTCGGGCACGGCCAGTTGCATCCGCGCGGCGAGTTCATAGCTGGCGATGCGGGCTTCCAGACGCGAATCGCCGGGCTGAAGCCGTGCGCGGTTGAGCTTCGCGAGAAGCTCGAGTCCGTCGCGTTCGCTACCGGCGTTGACGAAGCCCGCACTCTTCGGCGCGAACAGGTCGGGCACGGGATTCTCAGCGGCGGGATTGAGCATCGTGCCTTGATGCAGCGCGGGGAGAAAACCATTCGTCCACGCGGCTTTGCCTGTCCACGGCAGTCCAACCGGATCCGGCAGCGCGACGAAGACCGGCAGGTTGTCCGTGAGTTTGCCCAGCGCGTAGCTGACCCATGCGCCGACGGTGGGGAAGCCTGGGACCACGAAACCGCTGGTCTGCATCGTCTGTCCCGCGCTGTGCTCGCTGGTCGGCGCGTTCATCGCCATGAGGAACGCCATGTCGTCCACGCAACCAGCGAGATGCGGCAGGGCGTTCGTCACCCAGCGCCCGCATTTGCCGTGCTGCCGCCATTCCCACGGACTTTTCAGCAACGGCCCCGCGCTGGCCTGCGTGCCGCCGGTGACGGTGAAGTTGACCTTCTCGCCCCCACGCCGCTGCAACTCCGGCTTGTAATCAAACGTGTCGCATTGGCTCGCGCCGCCGAGCATGAAAAGCTGAATCACCTGCTTCGCGCGCGGGCGATGATGAGTCGTCGTTGTCCCCGTCGCTCCTGCTGCGAGGAGACCTTGTTCCTGCAACAACGCGGCGAGTGCGACGGAGCCGAATCCGCTGCCGATCTGCGAGACGAACTCGCGGCGGTTAAGTAGATTGGAAGCGGGCTTCATAATGTTTCAGTTCACAAACAGAAACTCGTTCAAGTTCACGAGCACGCGGCAAGTGTGGGCGAGACCATGGCGGCGGGCGTGGTCGGTGAGCAGCGCGGCTTCGTCGGGCGTCGGCGCGCGCGCACAGAGCAGATGGAACGCACGGGCGATTTGAGCATCGATGCCGATGGCTTCGCGTTCGACACGGGCGGCGAGATGCTCGCACTGGCGCAGGACGAAGCGATTGTTCCAAAGCGAGAGCGCTTGCAGCGGCGTGATGGTGGCGTTGCGTTTGGGCGTGGAGAGGGAGGGATCCACGGCGTCGAGAGCCTCGAGCAGCGGGTCGTTCAAGTTACGAAAGAGGAAGCGGTAAATGCTGCGGCGATAGCTGGCCGGGCTGTCGGGATCGAAGCCGGCGTAGTCAATGCGCGGGCTGACCTCCTTGTTCGGATCATCGAACTTGAACTGCATCGCCGACGGGCCGCCCATCGTGAGATCCATTTTGCCGCTGGCGGCGAGCAGGGCGTCGCGCACGGTTTCGGCGTCGAGCCGCGGACGATTCATGCGAGAGAGAAAACGATTGTCGCTATCCAAGCGGGCCGCGATTTCCTGATGCGTGGACGTCTGGCGATACGTGGCGCTCGTCACGATGAGCTTGTGCAATTGCTTCAATGAACCGCCGCTGTCGCGAAACTCCACGGCGAGCCAGTCGAGTAATTCCGGATGCGTCGGCAGCGAGCCCATCCGGCCGAAGTCATTCGGCGTCTCCACGAGACCGCGGCCGAAATGCCAGTGCCAGACGCGGTTCACGATGCTGCGCCAAGTCAGCATATTTTCCGGTGACGTGATCCATCGAGCGAGCGCCGCGCGCCGCGCCGATTCATCTTTGATATTCGGAATCGCGAATTCAAACGGCAACGCGCTCACCGCCGCCAACGCGCCGGGGCCGACGGGTGCGAGCGGTTGATTGATATTGCCGCGCTGCAGCACAGCGATGGCTGCAGGTTCTTTCGTCGGTTTGTAATTACGGACTGGCGCAAAATTCGAGGCGATGGCCCAGACTCGCTCCTCGGCGGGAAGCTGTGCGAGTTGCTCTTTGAGGAACACGAGGCGGTGCGTGTCGAACAACGTTTTGCGATGAGCCACGGTGCGTTCGGATTCTGGACGGGCGAGTTGGGCGAGGAGATCGAGCGGCAACGTGGGCGCGCGAACGGGCTGCGGCTTGTCCGTGGCCGAGAGCCGGAAACGTCCGATGAGATGCTGCTGGCCGTGGAGTTGGTCCAAGTGAATGACGAGCGTCACCCCATTCGTGGCGGTGAAAGGCGACGTGATTTCGAAAACCGCGTGGTGCGGCTTCGCGATTTGCGGATAAATTCCCCAAGCCGTTTCCAGTTTGCCGTCGAGCGCTCGCTCAATGCCCCAGCCAACCTGATTGAAGTCCGCCGAGGCGTTACGCAACGCGAGCGGTTTTGGTTTTTCTGTTTCGACTGCGCCCGTCAAACTTGCACGGAATTCTGAGAGATGCAGATTCCCATTGTCCTGCCGGCCCGGGCCGCGCATCGGCAGTCGGTCGTCAGGAAGAACTTCGAGTCGAAGCGCGGTGATCTTTGGCAACGTGATGCGGGCGCGAATCGTGTAGGTGTCCTTGTCGGCGGCCGCGCCGGCGACCAACCACGAACCATCGTCGAGTTTACTGAACGTGGTCGTGCTGTTCGTGGATTCGACGCGATCGATTTGTAGCGGGGTCCAGCTTGCCGCTTGAGCGGTGAACGATTTCTCCCAAGCGACTTGCGCGGTCGCGAGAGCGTTGCTCTCAACAATGGTTGCGGGATGTGCATCGGAATTCTTTTCCAAGTCCGCGATTTTCTGCCGCAGTCCGGCGCGGTGGACACGAAGCTTCGGGTCAGTATCGAAGATCCGCTCCGTGCGGCCGACACCTGCGAAGACAGCCTGCAGACGATAATAATCCTGCTGAGAAATCGGATCGAACTTGTGTTCGTGGCAGCGCGCGCAATGAACCGTCATGCTGAGAAACGTGCTTGCCGTGCTCGCCACCATGTCGTCGCGATCGAGGTTCAACGCGATGCGTTTGCAATCCGTGCCGTCCACTTGTTCGACGAGCGCGCTTTGATTGAACGGTCCTGCCGCCGCGAAACCGAGCGCGGGCGTGAGCGCTGGGTCTGCGGGGAAGAGCGCATCCGCCGCGAGTTGTTCCTGAACGAAACGCGGATAAGGCTTGTCGGCGTTCAACGATGCGATGACGTAGTCGCGATACGGCCACGCCTGAAACCGCGGGCGGTCCATTCCGAAGCCGTTTGATTCGCCGTAGTGTACGACATCGAGCCAGTGCCGCGCCCAGCGCTCGCCGTAATGAGGCGAGTCGAGAAGTTCATCTACGAGTTTTTCGTAAGCCTTCGGGTCGGCATCTTTCACGAAACGTTCCACGCGCTCCGGCGTCGGCGGCAAACCGAGCAAATCGAGGGAGAGTCGGCGAATGAGTGTGCGTCGATCGGCTTCGGGCGATTGAGCCAGTCCTTTCTCTTTTAACTTTGTTACCACGAACGCATCCACAGGATTTTGAATCCTGATCTTCGCATCCTTGATTGTCGGGACAGTTGGACGCGTCAACGGTTTGAGCGACCACCAATCGAGGCGGTTTCCTATCGCGACGCTGGCGGCGTCTGGCCAGTTCGCGCCTTGGTCAATCCACCCGCGCAACAGGCCGATTTCACGTTCCGTGAGCCGCGCGCCTTTAGGCGGCATGAGCATGTCGGCGACTTGTCCGGAAACGTAGCGGATGAGGGGACTATCTGCGCTTTTGCCGGGAACAATCGCCGTGCCATGTGTGTCGCCACCTTTGATCGCGACGGCTTTCACGTCCACACGGTAGCCGTTCTTCTGCTTCTCCGGTCCGTGGCAGGAAAGGCAGTGTTGGGTGAACAGCGGCTGGATGTCGCGGATGAAATCGATTCGCTGAGCAGTGGCCTTCGGCAAAACGTCGGCAACGGGCGCGCCGGCTTTCGGGAACGCCGCGCGGTAATCTTCGCCCAGCAACGCGGCTGCCGTGGCAGCAATCTGATTTTGCTTTACAGCGGCAATGTTCGTTCGTTCGCCGAGCGCGGGAGTATCCGGACCAAGAGCGGCGGCCCAAATGAATCCCGAGCCTTGAATGTTTTGCCCATGATTTTTCCAAGAGACATTGTTGGTGCCACGACCGTGATCGGTGATTAGTAGCAGCGAGGTGTGTCCGCGCATCTCGGCGTCAGACTGCGCCGCGTTCCAAAGCTCGCTCACGAAGCGGTCGAAGTGATGGATGGATTGGAGGTAATGATCGTAACGCGCCTCGTGCGCCCATTCGTCTGGCTCGCCGTAGCAGACATACATCAGCCGCGGTTTGTTGGTCTTGAGATGCTGCAACGCGGCGGCGTGGATGAATGTGTCGTGAGTCATCATCGTGCCCCACGTGGGCGTGTGGTCGCTGACCAGTTTTTCGAGCGATGCGAGAAACGGGTTCTTCAATGGATCGCTTTTCTCGAAGCCCGTCCAAATCGGCACGCCGCTGCGTTCGCGATTAATGATGTAGGGAATTACTTCCCAATTACCGAAAGCGGCGACCCGTCCTCGAAACGCGGGCTTCTGCTGGAACCACTCCAATACGGTGACATTGGGGTTCAGTTTTTTTGCGTTGCTGTCGATGCGTGGGTCAGCGGCGCCGGTCAGAATCTCGCTGTAGCCGGGATACGAGAAATTCTTTCCGTTCGTCACGTGCGCGATGCTGCCCCTGAACTGGTTGCCGTAGAGTTGGCCTTCTTTGGCGAGCGTGTTCCAAAAAAACGGCATCAGTGCCTCGCGCCGCGCCTGCGGTGTGTCACGCCAGAACGCCTTTCGAATCTCGTTCGTTTTCGTGATGCCACCAGATTCCTTGTTGATGAGTTGCTCTTCCGCGCCGGTGAAAACCTCCTGCCAACGGACGCCATCGGCCATCACAAGTAGGACGTGACGGGTCTGCAGCGCAGTGCTCGAAGATGCCTCCGCAACGGGCAAAAAACTCGCGATTGCGGCGAGCCACACGGCGACGCTGAGGCGACGCAGATGATTCAAAATGCTCACGAGAAAAGTGGTCAACCTCCGTAGGTTTTCACCCATTCAATCCGTATTCAAGGGCGGATTAGAGCTGCCCAAATGAGGTCCTGTACGGCGTTGTTGGCAGGGCCAATGGCGCTGCATTTCTGAAGATCTGAATCGAAAATTCGACGTGGTATCCAGCGGGCCGAACCATCGGCAAAGGCCGCGTTCACACCGTCACGGTGCCGTGAATCCAGGCGCGCCGGCTGACCAAGTGTGTCGGCGAGAATCGGCTGTTGCGCGAGCTCCTCCAAAATCGGCCAAACCGGTGGCGCGCCCGCATTGCCCCAATCCACGGCCGGCAACGTGGCGTAGCCAGATTGCACACTCACGCCGGGGGCGCCGGGCGGCCACGGATTTTGAGGAGTGTTGAAGGACTGCGCCTCGGCCTGTTCCGCGGGGCAGAACAAGATTTGCGGTTCGTCCAAAAACTTTTCCAGATAGAGCCGGCCGAACAGGACGAACTGGTTCACCGTGCCGCTGTACACCATCGCGTTCCATTGCTTGCGTCCGCCTCGATATCCAATTGGAATCTCGCCTTCGTGGTCGTTTGCGAAAGTTTGGAAGACCAATCCCAGTTGGCGTTGGTTGCTGATGCAGGCCCCTCGGCGGGCTTTCTCTTTTGATTTTCCCAAGGCGGGCAGCAGCAGGCTCGCGAGAATTCCGATGATCGCGATGACGATCAGTACCTCAATCAAGCTGAATGCGCGTGCCGATCTCATTTCTTGGGGAGAGCGAAAGCGACGTAGGCATCGCCTGCCGGCCCGCCGAGTTTACCGCCACCGGTCGCTGGAATGACGATAAACTGACGACCGTTCACCGCGTAAGTCGTGGGCGGCGCGGTGCCGTTCAGCGGCAGTTTGGCCGACCAAAGCTCCGCGCCGGTGTCGGTATCAAAGGCGCGGATCTTTCCGTCGCGCGTGCCGCTCGCGAAAACCAGACCTCCCGCTGTGACGATTGCACCGCCGAAGTTTTCCGTACCGGTCTTTGGCACGCCTCGCTTTGTGAGTTCGTCGTATTCGCCGAGTGGCACCTGCCAGAGTAATTTGCCGGTGTTGAGATCGATGCAATTGAGCGTGCCCCACGGCGGTTTGCATGCGGGATAACCTTCCGTGTCGAGGAATCGATTCCAGCCACTCTGGCCGAATGACGGCCGTTCGGGCCTGCCCGTTGGTGCCGGCGTCGTACGGTCGCGTAGGAAGAGATAATCGAGCAGAGCCTTTTCGTCGTCGGCATTCATCGGCGGCGCGACGGGCATCAAACCGCGTCCGCTTTTCAACAGCGCGAGCACATCCGAGTCCTTCAGTCGTTGGCGCAATCCGCGCAACGCCGGTGCGACGCCCACGCCGTTGCGGTCCGTTCCGTGGCATTGCAGACAGGTTTGTTCGTACACTTTACGCCCAGCGGTCGGCGGAGCTTTGAGATCCTCCGACGGTTCGTCGTTCGCGATGAGTGACATGAGCCACGGCACTTGGTTCGAAGTGACGTAGAGCCGACCGCTCGTCGGATCAGCGCACGCACCAGTCCATTCCGCGCCGCCGTGGACGTTGTAAAAGACCGTCATCTTTCGATGGCTCACCGGTTGAAACCAGCCGAATTGAAGGCTCTTCAACTGGCTCAATGCCAAGTCGCGCACCTCGGGATCGCGGTCGGGTGCGTCGGCCAGCGTGTAATCCTGCCGCGCGAACGGCTGGGGCAGTTCCACGTCCGGCTGATACGGCGCGGTGAGTTCACCTGGCACGGTGGAAACCGGGGCGCGTCGAAGACGGAATGGGAAGACGGGTTTGCCGCTCACACGATCGAGCAGAATCGTGTTGCCGATTTTCGAGACGGCAGCGACGACGTCCACTTTCTTGCCGTCGCGCGTGATAGTCGTCAGCAACGGCGGCGCAGGGATGTCGAGGTCCCAGATGTCGTGCCGGATTTCCTGAAAATGCCAGAGGCGACGGCCGGTGCGCGCGTCGAGTGCGACGACGCAGTTGGCGAAGAGGTTGTCGCCGCGATGAAGCATGCCGAGGAAGTTCGGCTTGGGCGAACCAGTGGCGATGAAAACGATGCCGCGCGCGGCGTCGAGCGCCATGCCGCCCCAGCAGTTCGCGGCGTTGGACTGAGGCTTGGACCAAGTCTCCGCGCCGAACTCGCCCGCCTGCGGCACGGTGTGAAACTCCCAGCGTTTCATGCCGGTGACGACGTCGAACGCCTCCACGTCCTTGAGGTAACCGGCGATGACGAGCGTGCGTTCAAAAATCGCCGGCGCCACACGCGCGCCCTGCGCCAACTTCACGCGGCCCGTTTCGCCGAAGCCAGCCGCCGTCTTGCCGGTCTTTGGGTCGAGCGCGTAAAGCCAGTTCTTCTCTGTCGGAAAAAAGAGTCGTGCGGCCACGCCATCCGCGCCCGGCCACCACGTCAATCCACGGAAGGCCGGCTTGCCTTCCGGCTTGAAGCGCCACAGCTCCACGCCGGTCGCTGCGTTGATCGCGGCGAGATAATCACCGGCCGTCGGCGCGAACAGCACGCCATCCACGACGATCGGATTACACTGGAGATTGGCTTTGCCGTCGCCCGAGTGATAGGTCCACGCGACCTCGAGTTGCTTCACGTTGGCGCGGCTGATTTGTTCCAACGCCGAGTAACGCGCGCTGCCGTCGCCGCCGTGCGAACGCGTCCATTCGAGAAGCGCCTCGCGTTTTGGCAAGCCGTTCGCGGGCGTTAGCTCGGATGTTTTCGCCGCGGGGATGGTTTGATACAACGGCAACTTCTCACGCTCCTTCGGATCTTCGACGGCCCACAAATCGCCGTTCGGAGAAGGAGAACTGGTCGCGCTGCGCGGGAGCAATTCTTTGAGATTCCAGAAACCGATTGTCTGCGCGTCGTTTTTCATCGGCACGGAAAGGTCGCCGGCCGGTTCGCGGACGCCCTTCGAAAGGCGCGCTGAGTCGAGCGCGCCGTCGCAGGCGATGCCGCCTTCGACCAGTCGTCCGAACGCGAGACCGCCGGGTCGCGGCGTTCCTTTCAGGGCAGCCGCAGGCTTGTTCAGAACGAGCTTTCCATCCACGTAAAGCCGCACGCGTTCCGGTTCCAATACTGCTGCGAGGTGATGCCACTGGCCGTCGCAGATGTTCGTGATGCTCTTGAATTCGCCACCGCGCCCCGGTTGATAGACGCTGAACTCGCCGCTGCCGGCATAGGAATACAGCTCCCAATGCTCGGCCGAAGCTTTCGTGTCGCTGGCGACGATAATGTTGAAGCCACGCCCGCTGTTCAGTTTGGCGCGACATTCGATTGTGATGGGCCGCTCGCGATACTCGGGCTTGCCGTCAACGACCATCCCGGTGTCCGGCGCGTTCTTCTGTTGCGCAGCGGGCGCAGTTTTTTGAGTCCGGAACTTCGGCTTCGGTCCCGCGGGCTTTCCTTCGAGCTGCGGCAAGAGCCAGTCGAGTCCGTCGAGATTGTCGCGAAGGCGCTCTTCCACATCGTCGTTCGTGTGGCCGATGATGCCGATGGGGCCGCGATAACCCGAGTCGCGGATGATTTTTAATAGCGGCAAATCAAGTTCGCCGGAGCCGAGCGGAAGAATCTTCTCCCCGCGCTTCTCGCCGTCGCGGGTCATGCCGTTGAGATTGAGGCAGAGCAGATACGGGTTCATCGCCGCGAGCGCGGTGGCGAAACGGTCCACATGATCATGGCCGTGGTGTTGATTATAAATGATGCCGACGTGCGCTGCACCGTGCTTTTCGCGAAGGAGTTTGGCGATGGCGATCATGTTCTCCGGTTCGCCGCCCCAGCCGCCGTGATTATAGAGGCCGAGCTGGCAGCCGGCTTTGCGCGTGCGTTCGACGACCGAGAGCAGTTGCGCCGCCGCTTTCTCGACGCGCTCGGTTTGGTTCGCGCCCGCGGGGCTTGGCGCGGTCACCCAGATCTGCGGGTGCAGGCCGTGCTTTTCAAACAGCTTGAACGCTTCTTCGTGCGTGGACCAAAAGGCGAAATAACCGAGCCCACGTTTCTTGTATTCGAGGATCTCCGTCTCGAATTGCGCGACATGTTCCGCGCGCCAATCGTAAGCGATGTGTTTGAAGCCGAGTTTCGCGACCATCTCGGCACGCTCAGTTGGCCCGCGCTTCTTTGCATCGAACGGCACGATGCACCACGCGGCGAGGTTGGTGCGGGCGAACAGTTCAAAGTCGGCCGCGCGCGAGACGGGCGCGAGGAGCAGCAGGATGGTCGCGATGAGCGCAAACGTGACGGACAGAATCTGTTTATAGGGTTTGAACATGGACGGTGTTTTCTTTGCTTCAAAAACCGATCACTCGCGGATCTTCGGCATCGGCACTTCGGTGCGAGGAGCGAGCTTGCCAGCCTTGAGCACGCCGCCTTGCAGAACGGCGAGAATGTTCTTCCGGTCTTCGAGGAGCGAAATATTTTTCACCGGATCGCCTTCGACGACGAGCACGTCGGCGAGCTTGCCTAGTTCCAAGGTGCCGATCTCGTGGCTGCGCCCGAGGATTTCCGCGCCGGTTTTCGTCGCGCACTTGAGGACCGTGAGAGGGTCGAGGCCGACGTAGCTTACGAAGAAAGAAAGCTCCTTCGCGTAGTCGCCGTGCGGATTCCAGCCGAAGCCGTAGTCGCCGCCCATGCCGAGTCGCCCGCCGGCTTTGATGATGCGCCGGTAACTTGCCGCGCCGCCTTCGAGCGTTTCCTGGTGGCCGTCAATCACGCGTTGCGGGAGGTTGAATTCCTTTCCGCGTACGACGCTCGCTTGCTCGAAATAAAGTCCGGGCACGACAGGCACGTCGCGTTTGAGTAACAGGTCGAGCCCTTCGTCGTCGATGAACGTCGCGTGTTCGACCGCGTCGTAGCCGGCGCGCAACGCGTTCTTGATGCCTTCTGTGGCGCGGCAATGCCCGGTGACCTTGAGCTTGTGATTGTGCGCAGTCGCGACGACAGCGTACATTTCATCGAAGGTCATGCAGAGCGTGTGATGGTCGTTCTGATCGGGCCACGCGGCGTCGCCAGTCGGATAGGTCTTCACCCATTCAACGCCGTCTTTCACCAACGCCCGAACGGCTTTTCGTGCGTCCTCGACGCCGTTGATACAGAAGACGAGACCGTCCATGCCGATCTTGCGGAACTCGGGATTCCAATCCATCAAACCGCCCGCGGAGCAGATCTCGCGACCGCTGGTGGCAAGCCGCGGGCCGGGAATGAGGTCGTTCTCGATGGCGGTCTTGAGCCAAACGTCGCAATTGAAAAGGCAACCGCCGGAACGCGCGGAGGTGTAGCCGCATTCCAGCGCGAGCCGGCAGTTCACGCCCGCCTGCAGCGAGACGTATTCGACGGGATACTTGATGTCGAGATCCTCGAGTTTTTCGACGTTGAAATAAGTCGCGTGAAAATGCGCTTCAATGAGCCCGGGCATGATGGTGCCGCCGCGCGCATCAATCCGCCGCGCATCGGGCGGAACCGCCGGCGCGCCCGCAGCGGGGCCGGCGTATCGGATATGGCCGTTCTCGATGACGAGCGCAGCGTTGGGCACGAGCGGGGTGCCTGTGCCGTCGAAGAGTTGGCCGTTGCTGATGAGCGTGAAGCCGGTGGCGGTTTTCATGATGCTGCGTTATGGCCGGCGTCGCGCCGTGGGACGGAGTGCATAAGTCTCGCGAGTATCGGTGCGAGTCTGTTGTCAGGCCAGCAATTTTCCGATCACCTCGCCGTGCACGTCGGTGAGACGGCGCTCGATTCCATTGTGATAATAAGTAAGCCGCTCGTGATCGAGTCCGAGTAGATGGAGGAGGGTGGCGTGCAGATCGTAGATGGTCGCGACTTGGTCCACGGCGCGATGGCCAAACTCGTCCGTGGCCCCGTGGCTGTGGCCGCCCTTCACACCCGCGCCGGTGAGCCAGACGGTGAAACCGTGGGGATTGTGGTCGCGGCCGTTGGAGCCTTTCTGGAAAGTCGGCATCCGGCCGAACTCAGTGACGAAAGCGACGACGGTGTCGCGCAACAATCCGCGCGCCTTCAAATCCTTCAGCAACGCGGCGGCAGGTTGGTCGAGAATCTGTGCGTGCCCGTCGTATTGCGTCTTGATGGTTTTGTGTCCGTCCCAATTACCCACGCCTTCGCCCATTGCATAGGCGCCGTTGAAAAGTTGAACGAAACGCACACCGCGTTCGAGCAGTCGCCGTGCGAGAATGCAGTTCTTGGCGAAGCGCGCCTTGGTGGGATTCTTCGTGTCGTCGGCGCCGTAGAGCGCGAGTGTGGCGGCGGTCTCCTTGGAGAAATCCGAAACCTCGGCGGCCGCGAGCTGCATTTTCGCAGCCATCTCGTAGCTTGCGAGGCGCGCGGCCAACTCGGTGTCGCCGGGGTTTTTCGCAAGATGTTTTTCGTTCAGGAACTTGAGGAAATCACGCGTGGCTGCGTCGGACTTTTCGCTCAACGCTGCGGGCCGAGACAGATGCGGGATCGGCTTGTCGGCGTTGAACGCTGTGCCTTGAAACACGGCGGGGAGAAAGGCTGAATTCCAATTGTTCGAGGCCGATTGCGGCACGCCGCGCGGATCGGGGATCGCGACAAACGCCGGCAGATCCTGGCTCGCCGAACCGAGCGCGTAACTTGTCCAGCAGCCGATGGCGGGGAAGCCGTCGAGCGTGAAGCCGGTGCTCATCTGGTTTTCAGCGGGCCCGTGCGTATTCGATTTCGCCGTCATCGAATGGACGAAACACATCTCGTCCGCGAGACCGCCGAGGTGCGGCAGCAGGTCCGAGGTCATCTTGCCGCTTTGCCCGCGCGCGCGGAATTCCCAGAGCGGCTTAACGAGGTTACCGTTCTCGCCTTGGAAGGTGACCAGTTTGCCCGAACCCGGCATCGGCATGTCGTGCCGCTTCACCAACTCGGGCTTGAAATCAAACGTGTCCACGTGGCTCATCGCGCCCGAACAAAAGATCACCAGCACGCGTTTGGCTTTCGGTGCGAAGTGCGGCGGACGCGGCGCGTGCGGCCGCGTGGGATCGAAGGCGGGACGGAGAGGCGATTTGTCCGCGGCGAGCAATCCTTCCTCCGCCAACAACGAGGTGAACGCGATGGCTTCGAGGCCGCGACTCGCCCTGCGCAGGAACGTCCGGCGATCCAGAAGCGATGGTCCGGTGAAATTTGGATTCATAATGTGAACGAACGCGGCCTCATTTCTCAGTCACCTTTGCGAGCCATTCACGCGCGGTGCGGCGTAGCGGAATATCGCGGAGCACCCACTGGTCATTGTGATTTCGGAACGGGACCGTGGCGAACGTGAACGCGAACGTGACGCCGGTGGACGCCAGATAGTTTTCAAGGAAACGAACGTCCTGCTCGTGGCTGATGAATTGCGGCCGTCCTTTGAGCCGCCGCAAACGCGACAGCGCGGAGGCACGATCTGCGCCGGGATGACCCCAGTCGCGCTCGCCGTCGTAGTGGCTGTAGCAGAAGAAGGCGCGCCAAGTGGACGCGATGGCGTCGTCGTGCAAGCCGATGAAATTCGCCGCGATGCTTCCGCGCGAAAAACCGGCCAGCACCACGCGCTGCGGATCGCCGCCGTAACGTTCGCAAATGAACCGCACCGTGTTCGTGCAGTAGCGCTTCGTCTCCGCCACGTCGCCCCACCAAGTGACGGCGTTGCTTTTGTTCGTGCCATCGATCTTCACGAACGGCATGCAGACCCAGATGAAGTTCGTTCCGCCGCTCAGGCCGTATCCGAGATGACTGCCTTCCACCGTGCCGCGTGATTCGTCGCCGAAACGATTTTTGTAATTCCCGTTGCCGGCGTATTCGACAATCACGGGGAAGCGTCCGCCAGCCTTCCAATCGCGCGGCAGATAAAGCGCGTGATGGACCGCTGTGCTTTCCCAACCGAGCATGGTTTGGCGAACGCGCTTTCCAGCGGCCGGTGCGCCAACAATCATCGGCGGCGTCTCGAGGTCCGCCGGCACGGAGCGCAAATCGGGAAGCTCGGCGGCGCACAGCAACCAAGGAAACAAGACTCCGCTGAGGAGCAGATTCTTTATCATCGTGTGAACAGGAATTCGTTCGCGTTGAACAGCGCGCGACCGAGCGCGACGAGACCGTGATCACGAACCAACGCGACTCCCGCCGCGGTCTCTTCCGCCGATGGCTCGCGACTGAAGGCGACCTGGAACGCGCGGCGGACTTGATCGGTCGCATCGTTCTTCGATTCTGTTTTCACGCGTTCGGCAAAGAACTCCGCCTGCTGCAACAGGAACGGGCTGTTGAGCAGATTGAGAGCCTGCAACGGTGTGGTGGAACGCGTGCGGCGCGGGGCGATCTGGCCGGCGTCGGGGCAATCGAACGCGCCGAAGATGTCGTCGAGCTGCATCCGCGGCTTCTGCTGGTAAACCATCCGACGGAAGCTCGCGGCGTCGAACTCGCGGCGCGAATTGTAAACCTTCACGTAATTTCCGTTCGGCTCAAACAGGTCGAAGCCGGGACCGCCTGACGTGAGATCAAGCTTTCCGGCGACAGCGAGAATGGCGTCGCGAATCGCTTCGGCTTCGAGTCGCCGCGCGGGGAACTGCCAGAGCAGGCGGTTGTCGACATCGCTCTCCGTCGCTTTCGCGTCGTGCGCGTTCGCCTGCCGATACGCCGCGCTAGCCACGATGATTCGGTGGAGAGATTTGAGACTCCACTTCTGCGCGATGAGCTCACTCGCCAGCCAGTCGAGCAACTCGGGATGCGATGGTCGACCGCCGTTGAGGCCGAAGTCGCTCGGCGTGTCCACGATGCCGCGGCCGAAATGGTAATGCCACAGGCGGTTCGCCATCACGCGCGCGGTGAGCGGGTTTTCGGCGCTGGCAATCCATTTCGCCAATGCCAGCCGTCGATCGGCATCGGTCGCGGCAGTGGGCTGAACGAAGTTGGCGCCGAGCTTCGTCAAACCGCCGGGCGCGATCACTTCGCGCGGTTGCATTGGATCCCCACGATGCAGACGAAACGTGTCGGCCGGCGTCACGAACCTGCCCGCATAAATCATCGGAAACGACGTTGCCGCAGCGATATTCGTCTCCAGCTTTTTACGTGCGGCGAGCAGGCTCGCGAGTTGGCCGGACTCGGCGGGTGCCATGCCGTCGGTCGCGTAGATGACGCCGCCGGGAATCTTCGTGCCGAAGGCGAGGCGATCGTCTGCGGTCGCGACCGTTCGCCACGTCGCGCCATCGAGCGAGATCTCGATTTGGTAACGCGTGGCGAGTCGGTCGTTGTAGCGCGGCACATTGTCACGATCGCGACTCCAGAGGACGCGGTCGATTGTCTCGGCCTTGGCGAAGGCGATCTGCACTTGGCCTTTGCCGCGTTCGTTCGAGATCCAGCTCCGTTCATTTCCGTAGAGGCCGTCGTTGATGTTCTCCAACTTGTGGAGCGAGTTGTCTGGATAATTGCCGGATGAAGTTGCCTTCGCGCCGGCTGTGGCGAGCGCGACGTTCCGTGGAGTTTCGTCAGTGGTGAACACCTCCAACTCATCAATGCACGGCTCCAATTGCGTCGTCGCAGCGATGGTGAATCGCACGAACCTGGCCACGATCGGCGCGAAACGCTCGGTGTTCTTCCCGCGCGTGACCGGCAACCGGATGCGAGGAGCGCGCCCCGCGGTCTGTGGCGCTTCTTCTTGGAATACGGCCACGTCTGCGCTCACGTGGTCACCGTTCGCTGCGCCGCGCAGAATGATTTTGCTCGCGCGGTTCAACCCGTGGACGCCCGCGTCGAGGAAGCCGCTCCACTGGCGCGTCTCCGGCACGTCGCCGGTTTTGTCGGCGAACTTCCGGTGATTCGCGCGCGCAATCTCGGTTTGATCGCCCGTCGTGGCGAGGTCGCCGTCGCGGTCGAGGAAGTAACGCGCGTCCTCGGCGTGCGCCTTGTGACCGCCGCCCCACGAGAGCCAGAGGCGAAATCGCCCGTCCACACGTGGCGTCCACGCGAAGACATCTTTGCCCGGCACTTGATTCCAATAGAGATAGCCTTTGCCCAACGTCGGCAACCGCGCGGCGTCGCCCGTATCACCAGCCTGTCCGCGCGCAAAGCCGTCCGGATATTTCGCCGCCGCCCCTTTTGATGGCAGGAGTTGAACGGCGCGATTGGTGTCGTCGGTGTGGAGGATGATTGTCTGCGCCGTCTGCGCGGGCGGATCGAACTGCGCGAGCTTGCGATCGAACGGAATGAGTTCGCGGCGGAGCGCATCGGCTTTGGTTTGGATCTCTGCGAAGTTCGCGGGCTTGGTGGCGCGTTCGCCGTGCTGCACGCCGGCGAAGATGGCTTTGACCGCGAAATAATCCGTCTGCGGGATCGGGTCGAACTTGTGATTATGGCAGCGGGCGCAGCCAATGGTGAGGCCCAGGAACGCGCTGCCGGTGGTGCTCACCATGTCGTGCAGCTCGTCGGCGCGCTGGTTCGCGGTGAGCACGGGGTCGGGACTTTTCACGCGATCCCAGGGACCGGCCACCAGAAAACCCGTTGCTGCGTCGGCTCCGAATTGATCTCCAGCGAGCTGTTCGAGGACGAAACGGTCGTACGGCTTATCCTCGTTGAAAGCGCGGATCACATAGTCGCGATAATGCCACGCGTTCGGTCGCGGCTGGTTCGTTTCGAAGCCGTCGCTCTCGGCGAAGCGCACCACATCGAGCCAATGCCGCGCCCAGCGCTCGCCGTGACGCGGACTCGCGAGCAGCTTGTCCACGAGCTTTGCGTAGGCCTGCGGATCTTTGTTGGCCATGAACGCTGCGACCTCTTCTGGCGATGGCGGCAGACCGATGAGATCGAAGTAAAGCCGGCGAATCAGGGTGCGCCGATCGGCTTCCGGTGATTGCGCGAGCTTTCGTTCTCTCAACTTCGTCACGATGAACGCGTCCACCGGATTCTGGATGCTGAAGCCAGTTCCTCGAACATCCGGCACTAACGGGCGCACGAGCGGCTTGAGCGACCACCACTCGAGTGGATTGTTGTTGTTGATGCCGGTGGGCTCCGGCCAGATTGCACCTTGATCAATCCACGCGCGCAGCAGTCCGATTTGTTCGGGCGTGAGCCGTTCCCCTTTCGGCGGCATCACACTCTCTTTGTCGAGACCAGCGACGAGGTGGATGAGCCGGCTCTCGGCGCTCTTGCCGGGAAGGATGCTCGGCCCACTCTCGCCACCTTTGAGCGCGGACTCTTTCACGTCCAGCCGCAGGTCGTTCTTCTGCTTTTTTGGGCCGTGACACTCGAAGCAGTGCTTCGCGAGGAGCGGTTGGATCTCCTTCGAAAAATCAACCTTGTGAGTCGCCGAGGGCGGAAGCGTGGCGGCACGTGCCGTCACCGCCGCGCTCGCACTCAAACCAAGCGCGGCGAAAGCGACGCAGAAGGTCAAGAGTCGCAGCGCAAATGAGTTCACAAGCCGAGTTTAGTGAGCGCGGAATAGATGGCAAGAACCGAGACCTGTCAGGCTGGAATCCTCCGGTCGGATTTGCGCTCGCTCACTCAATTTTTGAGAGCCGATTTCTTCGGGTTTCTCAGGGCCGACTCCGACCTTGCTCTCGGAGCTTGGCGAGGAGCGACTGCATCTCCTTCAATTTGTCGGGTTGCTGTCCGGCGAGGTTGTTAGCTTCGGATAAATCCTCTGCGAGATTGTAAAGCTGCGGTGCGGCTGGTGTCTTCGGCGGATTTTTCACGGCCTTGCCGTAACCGGTGCGGCCCGCTTCGATGAATTTCCACGGACCCGCGCGTAGTGTGAGCGGACCTTGCGTGCCGCCTGTGTGCGCGACGAAATGAGGGCGGCCCGTGGCGTTCTTCTCGCCGAGCAATGCGGGCAGCAGGTTGAAGCTGTCGCGGCAAGCGTCGGCGGGGATTTTCGCGCCGGCAATCGCGGCGAATGTGGCCGACATGTCGAGATGCGCGATGAGCGCGCCCGATTCACTTCCAGCCTTAATCCAATTTGGCCAACGCGCAAGGAACGGCACGCGGTGACCGCCCTCGAAGAGCGTGCCTTTGGTTCCGCGCAGACCGCCGTTCATCGGATGCTCTTTCGCTCCCATGTCTTCGTAGCCATCGTCCCACACGCCGCCGTTGTCGCTGGTGAAAATGACGAGCGTGTTGTCCGCAAGCTTGAGCCGATCGAGCGCGGCGAGCACTTGACCAACGGTGTCGTCGAGCTCGTGAATCGTATCGCCTCGCGTGCCGCACTGGCTCGTGCCTTTGAAACGCGGATGCGGAACGCGCGGCACGTGGATGCCGTGCGTGGCGAGGTAGAGGAAGAACGGCTCGCGCTGATTCTGCTCAATGAAACCGATGGCTTTTCGCGCGTACGTGTCCGCCATGTTTTCGTCCACCCAGCGCGCGGTTTTGCCGCCGGTCATCCAGCCGATGCGGCCGACGCCGTTCACGATCGTCATGTCGTGACCGTGCGTGTGCTTGAGTTTGAGCAGTTCGGGATTCTCTCGCCCCGTCGGTTCACTACCGACTTTGTATTTGTAACTCACTTGAATCGGATCCTTCGGATCGAGACCAACGACGCGGTGGTTCTCCACGTAAACACACGGCACGCGATCACCGGTCGCGGGCATGAGGAAAGCGTAGTCGAAACCGATCTCGAGTGGGCCGGGCTTGAGATCCGCGTTCCAATCCGGACCGTTCTCGCCGCCGAGACCGAGGTGCCATTTGCCGACCACGCCGGTTTTGTAACCGGTTTGTTTGAGCAATGACGCGACCGTGGCCGTGCCCGGCGGAATGCTCAACGGCGCGTCGCCCGGCGCGATGCTGGAGCCGGGCTGCTGCCGCCACGAATAGGTGCCGGTGAGAAACGCGCGGCGCGTCGGCGTGCAGGTGGACGCGGGCGAATGCGCGTCGGTGAACCGGCAACCTTCGCGTGCGAGGCGATCGATGTTCGGCGTCTTGACGAGCTTCGCACCGTGGGAGCCGAGGTCGCCGTAGCCGATGTCGTCAGCCAGAATGAAGACGATGTTTGGCTTCCGCGCCGGTTCCGCGGCTGTGGTCGAGGAAACGCCCGCGATGAAAATGGCGGTCAGCAGGAACTGAATGTGCAGAGTCATAAACTGTGGGAGTCAGCGGCGGAACACGTGCGGCTATCGGAGCGACGGTTATTTCTTCACCGTGCTGAGCCAGCGTGCGGCGGCCGCGGCGGTGTCGGCGGCAGGGCCGTTGTAATGGGTGAGATTGTTCGCGGCTTTATTCGCGGCGTAAAAAGTTTTCACAACGCCGCCGTCGCCTTCGCCAGCCAGCCAGAGTTTTTCCGGAGCGCTGAGCGCAAGCAGGCCGGGCACGTCGTCGTATTTCGCGCCGCCGGGAAGGAAGTTCACGTCGTGGAAATCGGTGAGTTTGCCGAAACGGAAACCGCCGGTGTCAATCGCGGCGCGGTAGATTACGTCGCCGCAGAGCGCTCGGGCAGCGGCGGCCACGGGGCCAATCGCGCCGAGGCCCACGAGATCGACGGAAGTGGATTTCTGTTGGTGCTCTTCCGTGAGGCGCACGAGCGTGAGCACGTCGTGCACGCGCTGGGCGAACACGGTGTGATTGTAGCCGAAAGTATAGCCGGCGAATTCGCGCGGGTTCTTCACCTTGCCGGTGCGCGTGAGCGGTTTGCCGTCGGTGAGAAACTCGCCTTGATGCAACAGGTCCACGCCGCAGACGGTCGCACCGCTGTCGAGCAGCGCTTGGATTTCGGGCTTCGGCTTGCCGTCAGCGAACAGGCCCGCTTTGCCCTGCTCGTGCAGCCAGAGGATGGTCCGCCCGTTCCACTCTTTCGGATAAAGATAAACCACGGGCAACTCCTCGTTGTGCGTGGTGTTACGCACGAGGCCATCCATCTCGAAGTAACGGCCGCGGTCGAGCTTGTGCTTGAGCGCCCACTGCGTGTTGCCGGCGCTGGCGAGCGTGCGGCCGATCATCACTTCGAGCCCGCCGCGGACGGTCTCGCGATATTTGTCGGGCGTGGCGCGAAGGGCGGTGAGTTGCTTCTGCGAATCCTCGTGCAACCAGCGGAGAATGCGCCGTTCGAAATCGGCGTCGTCGGCTTTGGGCGCGGGATGTTTGTCGTCCCACACGGTGAGGTCGGGGCGTTTGAGGCGTTCGTAATCGCGTTCGACGACCGGTTCTTTGGCGCCGAGTTTGAAGTGGCGATTGAGCCACGTGTAGAAGGCCGCGCGGGCGACGGCGTTGTAGTTGTGCGGGAAATGTTCGCCGCGATGAAGCATCACGTTGGCCGGCGCGCCGGCGAGTTTGTAGAGCGCTTGCAGATCGGGAAAACCATTCGTGGACATACCGCGAGTCCAGTCGTTGGCGGTGGTCATGCCCTGCGGCTTGGGCGCGAAGAGCGCGGCGAACTCGACGTTGCCGGTGTTCACGCGGAGCAGGGAGGAGCTTTCGCAGGTGCAACCGCCCTGCATCGCGGTGCTGACCATCACGGCGGGGAAAGAGAGCGTCACGCGCGGATCAATCGCGGCGAGAATCATTGTCTGCGTGCCGCCGCCGGAGGCTCCGGTCATCGCGATGCGCGCGGGATCCACGTCCGGCAGGCTGAGCACGAAGTCGAGCGAGCGGATGGCGTTGAACGTCTGAAGATTCATCACGCCCTGCAGATGCGCCTCGGCCTGCGCGCTGTAGAGGCCCCAGTTCTCAGTCGTGTTCATCTCGGGACGTTGCTTCGCGAAACGGTGGACGACCTGCGCGGAGAGTTGGAGCGCATCCGAATCGCTCATCATGTCCCACTGCCAAACCACGCAGCCCATCCGCGCGAGTTGGACGCACATCGATTGGAAGATACTGCGACCGCCTTCCGCGAACCGCTCCGCGCCGCTCGCGATTTCTCGGCGCACCACGTCCTCGCTCGCCTCGGAGAGGCGCGCATCTTTCCAATGGCCGTGGGCGAAAAGGACGGCCGGCGCTTTGCCGGTCTTGCTAGAATTACCCTTTGGCCGATACAGGTTGCCGGTGACGAATAGGCCCGGTGCGCTCTCGAAATAGACCTTCTCAATCGTGTACTCGCCTTTGTCGATCTTGCCGTGGATGACGGCGTTGAGCGGCGTCTGGGTCGGCATCGGCCAAAGGCCCTGCGCGACCTGCAATTGGCGGCGGACTTGCACGGCGCGCTTTTCCCAGTCGGCCTTGGTGGCCGGCGGCGTGAAGGGAAAATAACCATCGTAATCCTTGAGCGGCAGCAGGCGGACGTCGTTGGGGCGCTCGCCTGTCGGCAACACGCGCGACTCGCCGTGGACAGTGGTGACGAGAAGAACGGCAAAGAAGGCGAGGACGATGCGATGGCTCATGGGTTGCAGTGTAATGAGACCGACGGCCGAGGCAACCTCTTCCTGCAATACGTCGGGTGCCGATTACGGAGTCGTCCGACGGCGTAAATTGACTCTGGTGACGCCGTTGACTCTGGTGACGCCGGCGCTGTTAGTTTGTGCCGCCGCGCTGTTAGTGGAAGGGGACATCGCTCCGCCTGCGCGTAAATTGACTCTGGTGAGGCCGGCAACCACTCGGACAATGGGAGTCCGAGCCGGAGCGGGGGTTGGAGTCGGGGTCGGCGTTGGCGTGGGGGCGGTGGCGCTTGTGGTCTGGTTCATCGTGATTTTTAGGAGGACGTTCCCAGCTACGTCTTTCGCGGTACCCTCATAAGACCAGATGTTTTTGCCATTTGCTTGGGTTACCTCCTTGGAAAGTCCCTCATTAATGACAACCTCGAACAGGGTGCTGGTACCCTTGAAACTTCCACCCACCGGATTTTGAAACTCGCCTTCCGCCACCGGGCCTCCGCTCGTGTAAATCACCTTTCCACCAGCGCTGCGGGGCGGATAGTAAATCGTCATCGAGTCCGGTTTTTTAAGGGGTTTGAAGTCTAATTCGATGATGGCGGAGTTGGTTCCAGCATCGAATATGTCAGACTGTGCGCCACTTCCGTTGGCGGCGCCGCCCACGCTGGCTGCGGCTTGACCGTCCAGCACCGTGCTGAGCAAGACCGCGCCGGCGAGCGCCAAGATTGGAAAATTGAAGGAACGCACCACACGACTCCGGAGCGATTTGCCGCCTGTTCTCATATTCGTCTTCATAGCAATTTATGCGGGGGTCAGACTAGGGTGGGGGTAGTGGCATTCATTTTCTTTTCCGCCCTCGCCTGGAAGCCGGAGTCATTTGGCGCCCTTCGAGAACATTCTCCGAGGCGGCGAGGGAGGTTTTTGAACCGACTCGCGAGCGGCGCCTACCGCGTCATCGGATTGTGGCTTGACCTTTTTATTGCTTCAGTCACAGTTAGCGGCTCGTTTTTGAGTTAAGTTGAAGAGTCAGGTTGAAGTTATGCAGCACATCCGAAATATCGCTATTATCGCCCACGTCGACCACGGCAAAACTACGCTCGTGGACTGTCTCCTGAAGCAATCCGGCACCTTCCGCGCGAACCAGCACGAGTCGCAGGAAGAGCGCCTGATGGACTCGATGGATCTTGAGAAGGAGAAGGGTATCACCATCCGCGCCAAGAACGCCGCTTTCAAATACAAAGATTACCACATCAACATCGTGGACACCCCCGGCCACGCCGACTTCGGTGGCGAGGTCGAGCGCATCATGAACATGATCGACGGCGTGCTCCTCGTGGTGGACTCCTCGGAAGGCCCGCAGGCGCAGACGCGCTTCGTGCTCCGCAAGGCACTCGAGGCCGGCGCGAAACCGATCGTCGTCATCAACAAGATTGACCGCGAAAATGCCAACCCGAAGAAGGTGCTCGACCAGGTGTTCGAGCTTTTCATGAGCCTCAACGCCACGGATGAGCAGCTCGATTTCCCCTTCATCTACTGTTCGGCCAAGGGCGGCTACGCGAAGCTCGAACTGACCGACGCTAGCGATACGATGGGGCCGCTCTACGACGCCATCACGAAGCACATCCCGGCGCCGCGTGCGCAGGCCGGCGAGGGACTCCAACTTCTCGTCGCGAACCTCGATTACAGCGATTACCTCGGCCGTATCGCCTTCGGCAAAATCGTCTCCGGCAAAGTGAAACTGGGCGATGCCGCCATCTGCCGCCACGGCGACGGACGCGTCAGCAAGGCCAAGATCACCACCATCTACCACTTCGAAGGCATGAAGCGCGTGGAGATTCAGGAAGCGCACGCCGGCGACATCGTCGGGCTCACCGGTTTCGACGACGTGTTCATCGGCGAGACGATTTGCGACAGCGAGGCGCGTCCCGCGTTGCCGTACATCCCGATTGATCCGCCGACGATTCAGATGGAATTCGCCGTGAACGACGGCCCGCTCGGCGGCCAAGATGGCAAACTCGTTACCGCCCGCCACATCTGGGATCGCCTCGTGAAGGAGATCCGCACGAACGTCGCTCTCCGCATCAAGCAGACCAGCGACCCGAAAGTGTTCGAGGTCTCCGGCCGCGGGGAGATGCAGATTGCCGTCCTCGTCGAGCAGATGCGCCGCGAAGGCTTCGAAGTTTTGGTGAGCCGCCCCGAAGTGCTTTACCGCCGTGATCCCGAAGGCAACCTGCTCGAACCGATCGAGAAGGTCTTCCTCGAAATCCCCAAAGACACGATGGGCTCCGTGATGGAAAATCTCTCCTTCCGCAAGGGCGAGATCACGAACATGAACCACATCGGCGAGACCGTCTCCATCGAGGCGCTCGCGCCCACGCGCGGCCTCATCGGCTTCGAGACCGACCTCGTGAACATGACCCGCGGACTTGGCGTCATCGGCCACCTCTTCCACGAATACGGCACCGACCGCGGCGAAATCGCGGCGCGCAAGAACGGTTCCCTCGTCTCGATGGACGCCGGCGAAGCCACCACCTACGCCCTGAACATGGTGCAAGAACGCGGCCGTCTGATGGTCGAGCCCGGCGATATGATTTACGTCGGTATGATCGTCGGCGAGAACTCCCGCGAGAACGACATCCCCGTGAATCCGGTGAAGGAAAAGCGGCTCAGCAACATGCGTTCGCAGGGCGACGGCAAAGGTGCCCATCTCGGCTCCCCGCTCAAGCTCAGCCTCGAGCGCGCCCTCGAATACATCGGGTCCGACGAATACGTCGAAGCCACGCCCAAGAACCTGCGCCTCCGCAAAAAGATTCTGGACGAGACCATCCGCAAGCGCTCTGAAAAGCAGCGCGTGGTGAAGCTCGCCGAGTAGGCGTTCCAACCAATCAGCTATCGCGAGAACGGCGGTCTTCACGACCGCCGTTTTTCTTTTATGGCGCATGGCTTCAGTGCCCCACCCAGTACTATTCCCAAAGCCGACTTGCCGCGGGCGCACGAAAAAGCCCCCTCCACTTTGTGGAGGGGGCTGATTTGCTGCGACCAGCTTTAGAAGGTGTAGGATAGGCCGCCGGAAAAGAGGCCGGCTCCATACGACAACGAGTTGGCAGAGTTCCAGTTCACCAGATAACGATACTCGGCGTCCAGAGCCAGTTTTTCAGTGATGTTGTAGGTCAGGCCGGCGCCGACACCGGCGGTGAGGAAGCCCAGCGACCCCGAACCCGTGTAGGTGTAGCCTTCATACACAACGCTACCGTTAAGGTTTACGATAGTCCCCCCCACTGAAGCGCCGACGTGGAATTGAAGTTTATCCGAGCCGAGGGGGATGTAGTAGCGAAAATTCCCCAAAATCGGAACTATGTTGATGTCTACACTATCTACTGCACCTTTATAATAACCGACTTCAACGGAGCCCTCCGCATTATCAGTCCGAGACCCCACGGCAAGGCTGCCGCCATGCAGGGTTAACCCCGAAGACATAAGTCCGTAGGCGGGACGGATGAATATGCCGTCTTGGGTGCGTGACGCTTGCGCGTGACAAGTGATAACGCTTAGAAACGCGACAAGGGTGGATAACAATTTTATTTTCATGAATCGATTGGATTTTTATTTTGTCTAGTGGTTCACTCTTCTTATGGGCTGGTTCAATTTATTTGTCCACAGAAAAACTTCTGTTTTTTGCATCAGGGAAACCCTGATGGCTATTTCAAAAGGATTGGGATAGACTCAGTCGTTGACTGTTCTGAATCTGATTGCTGTTCTGAAGCGCCACTCCGGTCGCAGTGTCGCGAAGGCGGTCTTTCTTGCGGTTCTTTCCTTTTCGTTGGCGGTGGTCATCTCAGCAGCGGAGGTGAACGAGAATGGGGCGTTGCGTGATTTGATCCAGAAAGCCGCGCGTGGCGAGAGTGAGGCGCGTTGCCAGTTGGGCCTGCTTCATCTCGAAGGCAAAGGTGTGGCGAAGAATCCCGAGGAGGGGTTGCGCTGGCTGCGGTTGGCGGCGGAGCAGCAGCATGTCCGCGCGCAAGGCGTGCTTGGGGCGATGTATCGCGACGGGGTGAGTGTGAAGCAGGACGCCGCGGAGGCGGTGCGTTGGTTCAAGTTGGCGGCGTGGCATGGCAGTGCGCCGGCGGAGACCGATCTAGGGTGGATGTACGAGCATGGGCGTGGGGTGGGAAAGGATTTGCGCGAGGCGGCACGGCTTTATTCTCGCGCGGCGGACAAGGGGGGCGTCGTCGCTCAGCATCATCTGGGCATGATGTATCTAGAAGGCCGCGGGGTGGCGAAGGATGAGAGGGTCGCGGTGGAGTTCCTGCAACAAGCGGCCAAGGAGGGGCACCTCAACGCGATTTTCCAAGTGGGAATGTTGCACGAGGCAGGTCGCGGCACGAAGGCTGACAACGAGGTTGCGGCGGAACATTACCAGCGTGCGGCGGAGGCCGGTCATCCTTATGCCCAAACCAACTTGGGCCTGATGTTGCGCGAAGGGCGTGGCGTGGCGAGCAACGCGGTGGCCGCGGCACAGTGGTTCCGGCGCGCGGCAGAGCAGAAGGATGTGTATGCGCAGTTGAACCTCGCGGTGATGTGCCGCGATGGGATTGGCGTCGTGCGTAGCGACGAGGAGGCTGTGCGGTTCTTTCGGTTGGCAGCAGAGCAGGGAAACCCCGCTGCGCAAAGTGATCTGGGTTGGTTGTGCGAGATGGGCCGTGGCACGCCAAAAGACGAACGCGAGGCGGCGAAGTGGTATCGTCTAGCTGCGGAACAGGGCAACGCCATCGCCCAATGCAATCTCGCCGGCATGCTGCGGGACGGGCGCGGCGTGGAACGCGATTTGACTGCGGCGGCGGGATGGTTCCGCAAAGCCGCCGAGCAGAACGACTCCTTCGCGCAGGTTGAATTGGGAAAAATGTATGAACTGGGCAGGGGAACCCCGCGTGACTTGAACGAGGCGTACAAGTGGTATCACTTCGCCGCGAAAAGAGGAAACGTGGCCGCGCAGGTTCGGCTTGGATTTCTGTGCATGGCCGAGAAGGGAGAGCTTCGAGATGAAGCCGCTTCGGCAGAGTGGTTCCGATTGGCTGCGGAGAAAGGCGATGTGACCGCACAAGTGAATTTGGGCCGGGCACTTCGAGATGGCCGCGGCGTGGTGCGCAATGAAGCGACCGCGGTGAAGTGGTTTCAGCGTGCGGCTGAACAGCAGGATCCAGAGGCGCGCGCGGAGTTGGGTTGGATGCACGAGAGTGGAATGAGTTTTCCGAAAGACGACTGGGAGGCCTACAAGCTCTACCGATTGGCAGCGCGCAAAGGCAACACCTTCGCGCAAAAACGGCTCGGAGTCTTCTATCAAGAAGGCCGCGGCGTGACGCGAAATGCCGCTGAGGCCGAGAAATGGTTCCGCCTTGCCGCAGGCCGGAACGATTGAGCCGACGGGTTCCAACTCCCTATTCCTGCGGGGTTCAATTGAGGGAGCCGCGTTTTACATTCGCAGGGTGATAAAAATCAGAAGGCCCGCTATTGCTAGCGAGCCTTCTTCCGAGTGGTTGCTGGTGACCTCGTTTATTCGGACCGTGTGAAGTGTTAGTCTGGGGGGCAAAAGAAAGGCACCAGACATGAAAGGCAAGCGGTATACGACGGAAGACAAGATTCGGATTCTGGGGGAAGCGGATCGTGGGGGGAAGAGCATCCGGGAACTGTGTCGGGAGGAGAACATCTCGGGAGGTGAGCTTCCATTGGTGGAAGCGGCAGTTTGGGTAGATGGACCTCAACCGAGGCGCGTCGACTCAAAGAGTTGGAGCGGGAGAACCGGGAGCTGAAGCAGATGCTGGCGGAGGCGCTGCTCAAAAACCGGGTCTTGGAGGCCGTATGCGAAAAAGGGGCTGTTTCCTGAAAATAGCCCAGCGCTTTAGCGCTGGGTGAAGCATTCAAAAGAGCAGTCCAGTCCCGGAGGGACGAAAGACGGCCTCTTGAATGCGAGGGCTCCTTTCGTCCCTGACGGGACTTGGTTTGGTGTTGTCGTGCGATGACCCAGCCATGAATGGCTAGGCTATTTTCAGCGGGATAGGAGGGTTCACCGAGATGGCCGCTGTCTCGGGCCGTGAATGGGACGAGGGCTAGCGCTTCGATTCTTTCGAGCCGGAGGCGGTCTTGATGGGTGTTTTCAAGGGCACGGGAGAGAAGGTGATGAGGTTCGTGCCGTTGGTGGTGTTGAAGAGGCGGAGGTGGCCATCGAACCCGCCGGCGGCGATGTGCGGCAGTTTGGGATGGAAGGCGAGGGCGAAGACGGGGCCGTCGTGCCCTTTGAGCGTGGTGAGCTGGGTGCCATCCTCGGTGCGGTAGATGCGGCAGTCGCCGGCCGCGCCGCCAGCGGCCAGCAGCGTGCCATCGGCATTGAAGGCGAGGGCGGTGGTGGCGACGGGGAGGCGGTTGTAGCTGCGGATGCGGTAGGTGTTTTTCTCGACGGCGGTGCGGTCCACTTGATTGGTGACTTGATAGAGGAAGAGGGAGCCTTGGGCGCTGCCAAAGGCGATCTGGTCTTTTGACGGATGGCGGATGAGGCAGTTGATCGGTTCGGCGGAAGGATGGAGGTCGCTGATAAATTCCTTTTTCGCGATGTCCACGAGCTTGAGGACGCGGTCGCGTCCGCCGGAGACGAAGTGTTTGCCATCGAGGGTGAAGGCGCCGCCGAAGGTCCAGTCGGTGTGGTTATCGAACTTGAAGAGCTCTTTGCCATCCGCCACGGCGATGACGCGCACGGTGCGCTCGGCGCTGCCGCAGACGAGCGATTGCTGGTCGGGCGACCAATTCACGCCAAAGAGCGAATCACGTCCGAATCTGAAGGATTTTGCCAGTTTTCCAGCGGGCATTTCCCAAATCTGCACCTCGCCGAAGAGGCCAGGGCTGCCACCGGCGGCGGCGAGATATTTGCCGTCAGGCGAGAAGGCGAAGGACTCGATGCGCGCGGCGTCGCCGGGCAGTCGTGCGGCGATGGCGGAGCCGTCGGCCTTGTGCAGAATGATCTCGTGATGGGCGGCGACGGCGAGAAAGCTGCCGTCGGGCGAGAAGGCGAGGGCGGGGATGGCCGGCGCGGCAGGATAGGCGAGCGGAGCGGTGGGTTTGGCGAAACCGGCCGGCGTGTCATCGTGCGCGCCCTCCTTAATCCAGCGTTCAAAGAGCGCCACTTCGATGGCGGAAAGCGGCGTGCCTTCGGCGGGCATCGACGGTTCCTTGCCGCTGATTTCCTCGATGACGAGGCTGTCCTTGGGGTTGCCGGGCTTGAAGCTGGAGCCGTGCTTGCCGCCTTTCTTGAAGGCCTCGTAGGACGTCAGGTCGAGGTTGCCCTTGAGTTTGCCCGGGTGGTGGCAACCGTTGCAGCTCCGGCGAAAAATGGGGGCGATCTCCTTGTGAAAGCTGGCCGGCTTGGGCGCGGCCGCGAGCGATCCGGCGAAGAATAGCCCAACGAGAGCGGCGCGAAAGGGCGTGTGGATGGCGTTCATCGTGCGTAATCTAAACGAGCCGACAGACTAGATTATTCTGACAAACGGTCAATGGCGCGATGGCGTTGTTTTCGGAAAATGAGCTTGACGGGGGTCCGTGAGGAGTAAAACAGTTATTGACAATTTGGGTTAGCGCACCTAACCTCGGCTCAGATTTTGATTCGGGCGACAGAACGTTTCTTCAGAGGGGTTCTCCACCCCCACCTCCTTGGCGTCTGTTGCCCGAATCACTTTTTTAAAGTTCCCCGTTGACGCGGCGGAACGGTTCACCTAACTTCGCCCTCCCCTTCGGGGGTGTAGCTCAATTGGTTAGAGCGCTGCCCTGTCACGGCAGAGGTTACGGGTTCGAGTCCCGCCACTCCCGCCACTTTTCCTTAAGTAAATCCAATTACTGTTGATTTTGATGACAGATTGATGACAAGTTGTGGGAATGAAAGCCCCCGTCATCAAACCGGTCCAGATCAAGAAGGGGAGTGTCATTGCTCGCATCTATCCCACGCCTCGGGATGGGTATGACGCCTTCACGTTGGTCTTCTACCGGGATGGTAAGCGGGTCCGGAAGGTCTTCCCCACACTGGAGCAGGCCAAGAGAGAGGGGCAGTCGGTGGTCGATGCCCTCAGCCGAGGCGAGATTTCCGGCTCCAGCCTGACCGGTGACCAGAGAGCCTCCTATCGCCGTGCTGTAGATCTTCTCCCACACGGTGTCTCCTTGGAACTGGCAGCAGCGGAGTATGCCGGAGCCAAGAAGATGCTGGGAGAGGTGCCATTGCTCCAAGCGGTCACCTTCTTCCTCGAAAAGAGCCCCAAGAACATCATCAAGAAGACGGTGTCCGAGGTCTTCGAGGAGATGTACGCCAGCAAGCTCCAGGATGGCCTGAGCGCGGTTTACCTCAAAGACTTGAACTGTCGCCTAGGACGGTTCGCCAAACAGTTCCAGATGCCGTTGATGAACGTGCAGGGCAAAGACATCGTGGAGTGGTTGAACGCGATGAAGATTTCACCACGTTCACGCAATAACTACCGGCTGGTCTTGAAGCTGATGATCACCTTTGCCAAGAAACGTCGTTATCTACCCAAAGATTGGGAAGAGATAGAGATGGTGAGCCGCGCGAAAGAAGGACCAAGCAAGATTGAGATCTTCACACCGACGGAGATGCACACACTCTTGGCTGGAGCAGAGGTTCATCAGTTGCCGTTCTTGGCCATTGGAGCCTTTGCGGGCATACGCCACGCAGAGATC
>CAMASG010000028.1 GCA_945860945.1 Akkermansia muciniphila | reverse complement strand
AGAAGGGCGAGTGGAACGAGTATCTCATCCGCTGCGAAGGTCGGCGCATCCGGACCTCGATCAACGGCGTGCAGATGATTGATTACACCGAGACGGACGAGAAGCTCCCACAGCACGGCCTCCTCGGTTTGCAGGTGCACGGCGGCGGCAAGTCCGAGGCGTCGTACAAAAACATCACCATCGAAGAGCTGCCGTAGTTACGGCGTAACTTCTCTGCGCGCCGGCTACGTCGCCTTTGCGGCGGCTTCCTGTGTCTCCAACTCGGCGAGGCGCGTGGTGGCGGCTTCCCACTTGGACGTGCATTGCGCGATGCCGGTCTGCGCCTCGGACAGTTCGCGGTTGAGTTGCGTCGGGCGGCCGGGCGTCTGATACGTCTCCGGTTTCTCCAACTCGGCCGTCAGTTCGACGACGCGCTTCTCCAAATCTTGGACCTGTTTCTCAAGCCGGTGGACGAGATTCTGCCGTTCCTTCCGGTCGCCCGAACGGGCCTGCCGCTGCTCAGCTTCGAGGCGCTTCTGCTCTTTCCGTTCAGCACCGCTGCGGGCCTGCTTTGCAACGGGCGCAGCAGATGCGCCGCCGGAGGTGAGCGCGGCGCGGGCGTTCTCCGACTTCGTCTTATCGAGATAATATTGGTAGCCACCGTGGTAAGGCGTGAGTTGGCCGCCGTTGACGTGGAGAACGTGCCCCGCGAGAGCGCGGATGAAATAGACGTCGTGGCTGATGAAGATGAGCGTCCCCTCGAACTGCTGCAGCGCGCCGAGAAGGGCGTCGATGCTCGGCATGTCGAGGTGCGTGGTCGGCTCGTCCATCAGCAGCAGGTTCGGCGGATCGAGCAGGAGCTTCACGAGCGCGAGTCGGCTCTTCTCACCGCCGCTCAGCACGCTGATCTTTTTGAAAACGTCGTCACCGCGGAAAAGGAACGAGCCGAGGATGCTGCGGATGGATTGCTCGGTGACGCGCTGCGGCGTATCGAGCGCCTCTTCGAGCACGGTGCGCGTGACATCGAGGACTTCCGCGCGGTACTGCGAGAAGTAACCGGCGCGGACGTTGTGACCGAGTTCGCGCACGCCGGCCTGTGGCTCGATGACACCGGCGACGAGTTTGAGCAGCGTGGATTTGCCCGCGCCGTTCGGGCCGACGAGCACGATGCGCTGGCCGCGTTCGACCTCGAAGTTCAGATCTTCATACACCACGTTCGCCCCGTAGCCGAAGCGGACATGCTCGAGCTCGACCGCGCGTTGACCGCTGCGCTGCGGCTGCGGGAAGCGGAAGTGCACGGTCTTCTCCGCGCCTTCGGGCGCATCGGCCATATCCTCGCGGATGCGCTCGATCTGCTTGCGCTTGCTCTGCGCCTGCGAGGCTTTGCTCGCCTTGGCGCCGAAGCGATCGGCGAACTCCTGCAGTTGATCGATCTTGCGCTGGGCGTTCTTGTGCGCGGCGAGTTGCTGGTGCTCGTGCGCCTCGCGCTGGACGAGGAAAGAATCGTAGTTACCGGTCCAGCGATAGATGCGACCGCGGCGGATCTCGACGATGCCGCTGACGAGTTGGTTGAGGAATTCGCGGTCGTGCGAAATCATCAGGATCGCGCCGGAATAATAGTGGAGATATTCCTGAAACCAGAGCAACGCCTCGAGGTCGAGGTGGTTCGTCGGCTCGTCGAGCATCAGCAAGTCCGGCTCCTGCACGAGCAGCCGCGCGAGGTGCGCGCGCATTACCCAGCCACCGCTCATCTCGCGTGCGGGCCGATTGAAATCTTTCTCACGGAAACTCAGGCCGGCGAGAATCCTCTTCGCCTTCGGATCAATCAGATGGCCGCCCAACTCGCTGTAACGCGCGTGCGCGTCGTCCACCGACCCGTCATCGGCCACATCGACCACCGCGCCCGGATGCGATTCGTCCCACGCCTTCACGATCTTCCGCAGCTTCGCGAACTCGGGCGAAATGGCCGTGGCCAACTCCAGCACCGTCACGTCGCCCGCCGGTTCGCTCTCCTGCGGCAGATAGCCGACGGTGATGCCGCGCTGGAAGGAGATGTCCCCCTCGTCCGGTTGCTCCTGCTGGAGGATGAGGTTGAAGAGCGTGGTTTTCCCCGCCCCGTTCGGACCGACCAGCCCGAGGCGGTCTTCGCGGTTCACCTGCAAGGCCACCTCACTGAACAGTGTGCGGCCGCCAAACGACTTGGTTAAGTCAGAAATAGTCAACATACCAAACCAATATCCTGCGCACGTTTGGGCGCTCGGTGCAAGCGCGGAGAGAAACAAAGACGTTACAAAGGTGTTGGGCGAGCCCACCCGCGCGTGGTAGAAAGGTTGGCAGAAACAAACCCGACCGAGAGACCCCCATGAAACCCTTCATCGCCACACTGCTCCTGCTCGCCGCCCCGCTCTGGGCCGCCGACACGAAATCCATCCACGACCTCGTCCTGAAAGACATCGACGGCAAAGCCGCGCCGCTCACGCCGTACAAAGGCCAGGTGCTGCTCGTGGTGAACGTCGCCTCGCAATGCGGTGCCACGCCGCAATACGCCGGCCTCGAAGCCCTCCACCGCAAATACAAAGCCAAGGGCTTCGCCGTGCTCGGCTTCCCGTGCAACGACTTCGGCGCGCAGGAACCGGGCACGCCAGCGGAAATCAAAGAGTTCTGCAAGGCGCGTTACGAGGTGAGTTTCCCGATGTTCGAGAAAATCCGCATCAAAGAACATCCGCTCTACAGCCTCATCACCGCCAAAGGCACACCCGGCGCAGGCGCCATCGGTTGGAACTTCGAGAAATTCCTCATCGGCCGGAACGGAAAAGTGATTAAACGCTTCGAAACCAGCACGGAACCCGACGACGCGGACTTCATGAAGTCGATTGAGAAAGAGTTATGAATAAAGTGACCTGTTTATTCTTGTAAATAGCCTTATTTTAGGGTTTACGAGCCGATTTTAGTTATCGGGGTGGCCTGTTCAGCCGCAAACTCGCCATCCCCGCGCGCAAACTCGCCAAGTTCGCGCGGGAACATGGCGGTTTTTTAGAAAAACCCGCCCTCCGCCGATTGAAAGACGACCTCTTTTTCAAAAAAGAAGTCATATTTTTGAAAAAAGAGGCCGCCTTTCTGCGAAAACCCGTCTGGTTTGAACGCCGTTGGATTCATTTCTAACGACAGGAGGGCGGCGCACGTCTATCCTCGTGCCGGAGAGAGTTGCGGCGAGGCATGAATTCCACTTCCACACTGAGTTTCCGATCCAAGCTACTGCTGGCGATGTTGCTGGTGGTGGCGGGCGTCGCCGGAGCCACGTTGCTGGTCACCCAGCGGCAGGTGGGCACGGCGTATGACCAACTCTTTCAGGAACGGCTGGCCAACCAACTCACTTACCTGCCCCGGCAGCAGGAGGAGCGGCTCGACACGCTGCTGCGCCAAAGCCGCACCTTCGTGGAATCGCCCGAAGTGCAGCGCGGCTTCCGCGAGCGCGACACGGCGGCGCTCTATAATCTGGCGCGCGACCGGATGCTGAGGTTGGTGACGAGTGAGTTTGACCAGTTCGCGAAGGATTTGGCGGAGGAGCAGAGCGTTTCAATCACTCCACCGCCGATTCCAACCACAAACCCGCCGGTCACGAACGCGCCCGCGCCGATTGAGCCGAAGCTCCCGCCTCGCACAGCCGAGCAAAAGAAGGATTTCCCCAAGCCTGCGCCAAACCCGAAAACCAAAGGTGCACCCGCGACCAAGGCGCGGCCCGTGACGCGTCCGCCGGCGGCGGCGACGTTCGTGGGGTTCATGGACGAAATGGGCACGGTATTGCAGCCGACCAACGGGCTGCCGGCCATCTATCAAACCGCGACTCGCAAGCGTTTCCGCGAGCAGTTGGAATCCATGTCCACGCCACTCCGCAAACTGGAGGCGCAGCAGACGGCGTACATGGATCTGACGCTCGAGACGGACGCGCATGGGCGGCTCTTGGAATTGATTTGCTTGCCGGTGTTCGACGGCGAGACGCGCGAACGACTCGGCGCGTTCGTGCTCGGGTTTCCTTACTTCGACCGCGGTGAGCAGGCCATCAGCGACGTCAGCGACATCGAGAACGGCGTCTGGCTCCAAGGCCGTCTCTACACACGCACCATCCCCGAGGCTGTGCGCTCTGAATTAACGCGGCAACTGGCGAGCCTGCTCGACCGTGACACGGAACCGACGAAAGAACTACTGCTCACGCTCGACAGCCGGCCGCACCGTGTTTTCTACACCGCGCTGAACCCCGATTCGCCATTGCCCACGGCCTATAAAGTGGGTCTCTACTCGTGGGCCGAGGCGCTCGAAGTGCAGCGGCGGCTACGCTGGCAAATCATCGGCCTCGCCATCGCAGCAGCGCTGGCAGCGGTCGCTGCAAGCGTCTTCCTCGCGCGCGGTTTATCGAAGCCGTTGCGAGAACTCGCGCGCGGCGCGGCACGGATTGAGACCGGCGATTACAGCGTGCGAATCGAAGCGCGCACGCAGGACGAGGTGGGTCAACTCGCCGACGCCTTCAACCAGATGGCCGAAGGGTTGGCTTTGAAGGACAAATACCAACACGTGCTCGGCATGGTGGCGGATAAAACGGTGGCGAAACGGCTGGTGACGGGCGAGATCGCCTTCGGCGGTGAAGCGCGCGTGGTGACGGTGCTTTTCTGCGACATCCGGGGCTTCACTGAGTTGACACAAGCGATGCCGCCGTCGGAGATTTTCCGCATGCTCAACGAGCACATGACCGCGATGACACGCATCATCCACGAGCATCACGGCGTGGTGGATAAATTCATGGGCGACGCGGTGATGGCGCTCTTCGGCGCGCCGGAAAGCCACGGGAACGACGCGTTGAACGCAGCGCGTTGCGCCCTGCGTATCCTCGCCGAACGCGAGCGTTTGAACGCGGGCGGGCGCCGGCTTTCCATCGGCCTCGGCTTGGCGACCGGCGAAATGGTGGCGGGCTGCATGGGCTCGACCGACCGCCTCAACTACACCGTGCTCGGCCCGCGCGTGAATCTCGCCGCACGCCTCTGCGCCGTCGCCGGCAACACGGAAGTGCTCGTGGACGACGCCACGCACGCGCGCCTCGACAGCCGAATCACCAGCGAGGCCGTGCCCGGCCTCCAGCTCAAAGGGTTCGCCGAAGCCGTGGCCGCCCACCGATTGCACGCCGCGGCCTCACCAAACTGAGTCGTGCATCGACGCGGGTTTTTTCAAGGCGTCCGGTTGACTTCGATTCAAAGTTCCATAGGTTACTGCTTTCTCCAGCGGCTGAAGTGTCAAAAATAAGCCCGTTTTTCCTAGGTTTTAGCGTTGACGGACGGGGCCGAAAAAAACTAGATTCACCTCGAATAGCTTACCAAAAAACCCGTCGAATTCTTTCGACGTCTCGAAGTAGGTTAACAAATCCATTTTATGCTGAGCATACTCGGTCCAAAAAACGGTGGGTTTTGCGACGGCGTGAGCCGCCGGAACTTTCTCAAAATCGGCTCGCTCGGTCTCGGCGGCATCGCCCTGCCGCAGCTCCTGCAGGCCGAGGCGCAGGCGGGCATCCGCGGCTCGCACAAAGCCGTCATCATGATTTTCCTGCCGGGCGGCCCGTCGCATCAGGACATGTTCGACCTGAAGATGGATGCCCCCTCGGAAATCCGCGGCGAGTTCCGCCCCATCCCGACCAACGTCCCCGGCATCGAGATTTGCGAGCACATGCCGCAACTGGCCAAGCTCGCCGACAAGTACACGCTCATCCGCTCCATCGTCGGCGCCTCGGGCGGACACGACGCGGTGCAGTGCCTCACCGGCCGCGACATGAAGAACATGCCGACCGGCGGCTGGCCCTCGATGGGCTCGTCCCTCTCCAAGCTGCTCGGGCCGGTCAATAAATCGGTGCCTCCCTTCGTCGGCCTGTCGCCGAAGATGGGTCACATGCCGTGGGCCGACACCGGCAAAGCCGGTTTCCTCGGCATCTCGCAGTCTCCTTTCAAGCCGTCTGGCAACGGCCAAGACGACCTCGTGCTGAACGGCGTGACGCTCGACCGCCTCGCTGATCGCCGCGCGCTGCTGGGCAGCTTCGATAAATTCCGGCGCGACGTGGATTCGAGCGGGTTGATGGAAGGCTCGGACGTTTTCACCGAGCAAGCTTTCGGGATGTTGACCTCGAGCAAGCTGCTGCACGCCCTCGACCTGAAGAATGAAGACCCGCGCGTGATCGAGCGCTACGGCAAAGGCGACCCGAAGAACCGGGACGACGGCGGGCCGAAGTTGATGGAGCATTTCCTCATCGCGCGGCGGCTCGTCGAGGCCGGCTCGCGCTGCGTGACGCTCGCCTTCAGCCGCTGGGATCACCACGGCAAAAACTTCGATGCCCTGCGCCAAGATCTTCCGTTGCTCGACCAAGGTTTGAGCGCGTTGATTGAAGACCTCCACCTGCGCGGCCTCGACAAGGATGTCTCCGTCATCGTCTGGGGCGAATTCGGCCGCACGCCGAAGATCAACACGGGCGGCGGACGCGACCATTGGCCGAATGTCTCCTGCGCGCTAGTCGCCGGCGGCGGTCTGCGCCACGGACAAGTCATCGGCTCCACCGATCGCATGGGCGCCGAGGCGGAAGATCGCCCAGTGCGCTTCGGCGAGGTCTTCGCCACGCTTTATCACGGCCTCGGCGTGAACGTGAACACGGCCTCGATCACAGACCTTTCCGGGCGCCCGCAGCACTTGGTGGAAAACGGCCTCCAGCCGATGCGCGAAATGATTTAAGCTTCCCTGAATAACCGCGCCGCACCGGCGGTCAGAAAACCAACGCGACCCAAAACCAACCAACGCGACCCAAAACCAACCAACAACAACCCAAAAAACCAAGGCGAGTTATGTTGAAAATATTCGGCGGCAATCAAGGCTTCTGCGACGGTGTAAGCCGGCGGAACTTCCTCCAAGTCGGCGCGCTCGGACTCGGCGGTCTCGCACTGCCACAGCTCCTAAAGGCTGAAGCGCAATCCGGCATCACCAAGTCGCACAAAGCCGTCATCATGATTTATCTGCCGGGCGGCGCCTCGCACTTGGACATGTACGACATCAAAGAGGACGCGCCGTCGGAGATCCGCGGCGAGTTCAACGCCATTTCCACCTGTGTCCCCGGCGTGCGTATCAGTGAGCACATGCCGAAGCTCGCGGCGAACTTCGACAAGTTCGTGGCCATCCGTTCGCTCGTCGGTCAGGCCGACGACCACAATCCGTATCACGTGATGACCGGCCGCTCGCGCATGTCGCGTGATGCCGCGCAGCCTCCCGGCGGCTGGCCGTCGCTCGGCTCCACTCTCTCCAAGCTGCAGGGCCAGGGCGCGAACGGCACGCCTCCGTATATCTCGATCAACAGCGGCGTGGGCGCGGGCTTCCTCGGCACCGCCCACACGCCTTTCGCGCCCAGCGGCAAAGGTCGCAGCGACATGACGCTCAACGGCATCACGCTCGACCGTCTCGAAGACCGCAAAACGCTGCTCACCAGCTTCGACAAGCTGCGCCGCGATGCAGATGCCAGTGGCGTGATGAAGGGCGTTGACTCGTTCAACGAAGCCGCGTTCGGCGTCATCACCTCCAGCAAAATGCTCGAGGCGCTCGACGTGAAGCGCGAAGACTCGAAGGTGGCCGAGCGCTACAAAGTGCGTGGCGACCGCAAGTTGACCGACTTCCTCGTCGCCCGCCGCCTCGTCGAGGCCGGTGCGCGTTGCGTGACGCTCAGCTTCGGTGGCTGGGATACGCACAGCAAAAACTTCGAGACGCTCAAGCGCCAGTTGCCGGAGCTCGATCAAGGCGTTACCGCACTGGTGCAGGATCTGCACGACCGCGGCCTCGACAAGGATGTCTCCGTCGTGGTCTGGGGCGAATTCGGCCGCACGCCGCGCGTGAACATGGGCGCGGGCCGTGACCACTGGTCGCGCGTGATGGGCGCATTGCTCGCCGGCGGCGGGATGCGTACCGGTCAGGTCATCGGCGCCACCGATCGTCTTGGCGGCGAGCCGGGCAATCGCCCTGTGCATCTGGCCGAAGTGTTCGCCACGCTGTATCACAACGTGGGTCTGGATGTGAACCGCGTCTCGGTTCAGGATTTGTCCGGTCGCCCGCAACATCTGGTCAGCCACGGCCACCAGCCGATGCGCGAGCTGATTTAACGATTCTCAAAGAGGATCACGCGCGGCCGACGAAAGCACTCGTCGGCCCGCGTCATTTTAGCGGAAGCCCTATTATGCTGAGAATTGAAGGTAAAAAAGGCCGGTTTTGCGATGGCGTGAGCCGCCGCAACTTCCTCCAAGTCGGCGCGCTCGGCCTCGGCGGGATTGCTTTACCGCAGTTGCTTCAAGCCGAAGGGCAGACCGCCAACCGGCGCCAGCACAAGTCGGTGATCATGATTTACCTGCCCGGTGGACCGCCGCATCAGGACACCTTCGATCTGAAGCTGGACGCGCCGCGCGAGATTCGCGGCGAGTTTCAACCCATCCCCACGAACGTCGCCGGCATCCAGATTTGCGAACACCTGCCGCAGCTCGCGAAGATCGCCGATAAATACACGATCATCCGCTCGATGGTCGGCGCGCGCGATGACCACAGTGATTTTCAGTGCATGACTGGCCGGTTGCTCAGCAGCCAGAAACCGCTCGGCGGCTGGCCGAGTTTCGGCGCGACCGTTTCGCGCGTGCAAGGAGCAGCGCACCGGGCGGTACCGCCGTTCATGGGTCTCGAGCCGGTGATGCAGCACAAGCCGTACAACGCCGCGACGCCGGGTTTCCTCGGTGTATCGCACCGCTCGTTCCGTCCTGAAGCCGAAGCGAAAACGGACATGACTTTGCGCGACATGTCGGTTGACCGACTTGCGGATCGCAAGGCGCTGCTCGGCAGCTTCGATAAATTCCGGCGCGACGTGGATTCGAGCGGGTTGATGGAGGGATTGGACGCGTTTCACCAACAAGCTTTCGGCGTTCTCACCTCGAGCCGATTGGCAGAGGCGCTCGATTGGCAGAAGGAAGATCCGCGCGTCATCGCCCGCTACGGCAAAGGCGATCCGCGCCCGCGCGGCGACGCCGCCCCGCGTCTCACCGAGCAGTTTCTGCTCGCCCGCCGTCTCGTGGAGGCCGGTGCGCGTGTAGTGACGGTGGCTTTCGGTTTCTGGGATTATCACGGTAACAATTTCAAGACCGCGCGCGAAGATTTGCCGCACTTCGACCGCGGCGTGTCCGCGCTCATCGAAGATTTGCACGAGCGCGGCCTCGACAAAGATGTCGCCGTCGTCGTGTGGGGCGAGTTCGGCCGCACGCCCAAAATCAACAAAGACGCTGGGCGCGATCATTGGCCTAATGTCTCCTGCGCGATGCTCGCCGGCGGCGGGATGCGCCACGGACAGGTCATCGGCGCGACGGATCGGCTTGGCGGCGAAGCCAACGAGCGCCCGGTGCGTTTCGGTGAGGTTTTTTCGACGCTTTACCATCACCTCGGTGTCGATGTAAACTCCGCGACCATCAACGATCTGAACGGCCGGCCGCATTATCTTGTGGAGAACAATTTGCAGCCGATGCCGGAACTGATTTGAGCCATGTTGAAAATATTTGGACAATCGACGGGTAAGCTCTGCAACGGAGTTTCGCGCCGCAATTTTCTCCAAGTCGGCGCGCTCGGCATGGGCGGACTGGCGTTGCCGCAGCTGCTCGAGGCGGAATCGCGCGCGGGTTTGGGCCTTTCGCACAAGGCCGTCATCATGATTTACATGGTCGGCGCGCCGCCGCACCAGGACATGTACGACATCAAGGTGGACGCGCCGCGCGAGATTCGCGGCGAGTTCAACGAGATTTCGACCAACGTCCCCGGTATCCGCATCTGCGAACATCTGCCGCAGCTCGCGCGCATCATGGACAAGCTCGTGCCGCTCCGCTCGCTGTACGGCTCGCCCGACGGCGACCATGATTCGTTTATCTGCTACACCGGCCGCAGCAAGCGCATCCAACCGCCCGGCGGTTGGCCGTCGCTCGGCTCTGTCATTTCGAAATTGAAAGGGCCGACCGAGGGAGCCATCCCGCCGTTCGTCGGTCTCGCCCCGAAAGCGGGCCATCCGCCTTACGGTTCGCCGGGCCATCCGGGGCTTCTCGGCGTGCCGCACTCCGCGTTTCGTCCATCAGGCGAAACGATGGATGACCTCACGCTCAACGGCGTTTCACTCGACCGCCTCGACAACCGCAAGCAGCTCCTCGCGGGCTTCGATAAGTTCCGCCGCGACGTGGATTCGAGCGGTGTGATCGAGGGCATGGATTCCTTTCAGCAACGCGCGATGGGAATGTTGACCTCGTCGCGACTCGCCGACGCGCTCGATCTCAGCAAGGAAGATTCGAAAACCCGCGAGCGTTACGGAAAAGGGTTCACGCAGAACTACGGCGACGGCGCGCCGCGCAACCTCGAACATTTCCTGCTGGCGCGGCGGTTGGTGGAGGCGGGCGCCCGCGTGGTGACCCTGAATTTCGGCCGCTGGGATTTCCACTCGAACAATTTCAGCGAAGCCAAGAACACGCACCTGCCGCTATTCGATCAAGGCGTGGCGGCGCTCGTCGAAGATCTGCACGCACGCGGTCTCGATAAAGACGTCTCGGTCGTCGCGTGGGGCGAATTCGGCCGCACGCCGACCATCAATAAAGAGGCCGGGCGCGACCATTGGCCGAATGTCGGCGGCGGCTTGCTCGCCGGCGGCGGCATGCGCACGGGCCAAGTTATCGGCGCGACCGACCGGCTCGGCGGAGAGATTGCCGAACGCGGCGTTCACTTCAGCGAAGTGTTCGCGACCCTTTATCAGCGGATGGGTATCGACCCGCACGCGACGCAGTTCCACGACTTCTCTGGCCGACCGCATCCGTTGGTCGACCACAAGTTCGAAGTGATGAAAGAATTGGTCTAGAATTCCATGAAGAAGTGGCACATCGAAAACAGTCCAAGCAGCGCGAACCTATGAGCCCTTTGCCGATCATTTCCGGCACGACAGCGATGACGCCCTTTGAGGGCGGCCTGAATCGTTGTGGCTTTCGCCAATTTATCCCCGTCCACTCCAGCCAAACAAATCGAAATAAGCCGAAAAACAGACTTCAAACGCGCAGTTAACCAGTTTAGACTCCACCTATGAAACACCTCAATATCGCGCTCGGACTCCTCCTCGCCGCCGGCCACTTTCCCGTAGGTGCCGCCGAAACCAAGCCCGCCGCGCCGATTGCGATCGTCGCGCCCGTGCCGCCGGCCAAAGCCGTCGCGATCGAAATGCAGGTCCGCAGCACCGTCAGCGAAGCCGCGAAGCCCGTGCGCCTCGTCGGCAAGGACGCGCGCCAGCAACTCGTCGTCAGCGCCCGCGCCGCCACCGGCGCCCTGCGCGATGTGACGAGCGGTGCGACTTTCACCGCCGCGCCCGCCAACCTCGCCCGCGTGGATTCCACCGGCCTCATCACGCCGCTCGCCGACGGCACCGTGACCATCACGGCGCAGACGAAGGACGGCCTGAAAGCCACGCTCAGCGTCGTGGTCGAAAAAGCGACCGTTGCGCTCCCGATCAACTTCGCCAACCAGATTGTCCCCATCTTCACGAAAGCCGGCTGCAACGCGGGCGGTTGCCACGGCAAGAGCGGCGGCCAAAACGGATTTAAGCTCTCGCTGCTCGGCTTCGAGCCGACGGAAGATTACGAATATCTCGTCAAGGAAGCCCGCGGCCGTCGCGTGCTGCCTGCCGCGCCCGAGCGCAGCCTGCTCCTCCTCAAATCCTCCGCGATGGTTCCGCACGGCGGCGGCAAGCGCATCGACCCCGGCTCGTTTGATTACCAACTCATCACCCGCTGGATCGCGCAGGGCATGCCGTACGGCGCCGAGACCGACCCGTCCGTCGCGCGCATCGAGGTTTTCCCGAAGCAACGCACGATGAGCCTCGGCAGCAACCAGCAACTCGCCGTGACCGCCTATTATACTGACGGTACCGCTGAGGACGTGACCCACACGGCCGTGTATGAAGCGAACGACAAGGAGATGGGCAAAGCAGAAGGCACCGGATACATCTCGGTTTTCCAGCAGCCCGGCGACGTCGGCGTGATGATCCGTTATCAGAGCAAGGTTGCCGTGTTCCAAGCCACCGTGCCGCTCGGCGCGCCTGTGGAGAAGCTCCCGGCCAGCCGGAACTTCATCGATGAAATCGTCTTCAATAAACTCAAAGTCGTCGGCATGCCGGCCTCGGATATTTGCGATGACGCCACGTTCATCCGCCGCGTCTCGCTCGATGTCGCCGGCCGCCTGCCGTCGCTCGAAGAGACTCGTGCGTTCCTCGCCGAAGCCAGCCCGAGCAAGCGCGACCAACTCGTCGAGCGTCTGCTCGAGAGCACCGACTACGCCGATTTCTTCGCCAACAAATGGTCTGCGTTGCTCCGCAACAAGCGCGGCCAACCGACGCACCAGCGCGGCAACTACGCCTTCCACGCGTGGATCCGTGACAGCCTCGCCGCAAACAAGCCGTTTGACCAATTCGCCCGCGAGGTGGTCGCCTCCGCCGGCGACATGACCGACAACCCGCCCGTGGCGTGGTATCGTCAGGTGACCACCGCCAGCATGCAGCTTGAGGACACCGCGCAACTCTTCCTCGGCACGCGCCTCCAGTGCGCCCAGTGCCATCATCACCCGTATGAGAAGTGGAGCCAGAACGATTACTACAGCTTCTCCGCCTTCTTCTCGCAGGTTTCGCGCAAGCCCGGTTCGCAGGCTGGCGAAGAAGTCATCTTCCACAAGCGCGGTAACGCCAGCGCGGTGAACAAGAAGACTTCCCAGGCGGTCAAGCCCGCCGGCCTCGGCTCCAAGCCGCCGGAGCTCGCGCCCGATGATGATCCGCGGCACGCGCTCGCCGATTGGATGAGCGCGAAGGACAACCCCTTCTTCGCCCACACGCTGGCGAACCGCTATTGGAAGCATTTCTTCAACCGCGGCCTCGTCGAACCCGAGGACGACATGCGCGAGACAAACCCGCCCGTGAACCCCGAACTGCTCCAAGCGCTGGCGAATTATTTCGTCACCAGCAAGTACGACCTGAAGCACCTCGTCCGCACCATCTGCCAGTCGAGCACCTACCAGCTCAGCTCGGTACCGAACAAATACAACGCCGCCGACAAGCACAACTTCTCGCGCTATTATCCCAAACGCCTCGGAGCCGAAGTGCTGTTCGACGCCGTCAACGGCCTCACGAAAGCGAATGGCGGTTTCGCCGGATTGCCCGCCGAGACGCGCGCCGTGCAGTTGCCGGACAATAGCTTCAATGCCAGCAGCTACTTCCTCACCGTGTTCGGCCGGCCCGATTCCTCCAGCGCCTGCGAATGCGAGCGCTCGATGGACGCCAGCCTCGCGCAGAGCCTGCACTTGCTCAACTCGCGCGACATTCAGGACAAGCTCGCCAGCAACACCGGCCGCGCCGCGCAACTTGTCGCCGACTCCCGCCCCGACGAGGACAAAATCCGTGAGCTGTATCTGCTCTCTCTCGCACGCCAACCCGACAGCGGCGAACTTTCACTCGCCCGCGAGCACATCATGAAACAGCCGAAGGACAAGGATGGCAAAGTGCTCCAACCCGACGCGCGCAAAGCTTACGAAGACATCGTCTGGGCACTGTTCAACACCAAAGAATTCCTCTTCAACCACTGAGTCGCCGCCGAGCCAAACCGCACACGCGGATGAACACTTCGAGACAAGAACGAATCGGCTGTCCTGACTTCCACCGCACGCTGCGGATGGATCGGCGCGGTTTCGTGCGTTCGGGCATCCTCGGCGTCGCCGGCCTTTCGTTCGGGAAACTGCTCGAACTCGAAGCTGCCGTGACGGATCGCAGCAAAGTTTCGCGCGACAAATCGATCATCATCCTCTGGATGCGCGGCGGGCCCAGCCAACACGAGACGTGGGATCCGAAACCCAACGCGCCCGAAGACTACCGCGGCGCGTTCGGAGCGATGCGCACCAGCGTCCCCGGCGTCCAGATTTGCGATCTGCTGCCGATGAGCGCGAAGATCCAGCACAAATACAGCATCATCCGCAGCCTGCATCACAATGACGCCGGCCATTCTTCCGGCGACCAACTCTGCTTCACCGGTTATCCCGCCGCGCCGAATCCGCCCGCCGAAGGCCCCGGCAACGTTTATCCGAGCTGCGGCTCCATCGTCGCCAAACAGCTCCAGCATCAAAACCCGAAGCTGCCTGCCTACGTCGTCATTCCGCGGATGATGCCCGGCCTCGGTTCGGCTTACCTCGGCAACGGCTGCAACCCGTTCCAGACCGGTGCCGATCCCGCGAGCGATGGTCCGTTCCAAGTCCCGAATTTCAACCTCGCCGACGGACTCGACTTGCACCGTCTCGACGAGCGCCGCGCCCTGTTGAACAGCTTCGATAAAATCCGCCGCGAAGCCGACGCCTCCGGACAGATGGAGACGATGGACCAGTTTCAGCAGCAGGCGTGGGATATCGTCGCCGGCAGCAAAGCGCGCGATGCCTTCAACCTCGACGCCGAGCCGATGAAGCTCCGTGAGCGTTACGGTTTCCTGCCCGAATACAAAGCGCCGACGCCGGATCGTTGCGGAGTGCCGGCGTGGAGTCAGCGTATCCTACTCGCCCGCCGCCTCGTCGAGGCCGGTGTGCGACTCGTCACCGTGGACGTCCGCTGGTGGGACACTCACGTGAAGGGTTACGAATCGATGCGCGACGGTTTCCTGCCGCGTTGGGATCGCGCTTACACCGCGCTCATCGAAGATCTCGAACAGCGCGGCATGCTCGACAGCACGATGGTCGTCGCGTGGGGCGAATTCGGCCGCACGCCGAAAGTGAACGCCACCGGCGGTCGCGACCATTATCCGAATGTTTTCAACGCCGCCCTCGCGGGTGGTGGAATCAAAGGCGGCCGCGTCGTCGGCGCGTCGGACAAGCACGGAGCCGAACCGGCCGAGCGCCCCGTCAAGCCGCAGGAAGTTCTCGCCACGATGTATCGCCACATCGGCGTGGACCCCACAGCCCAGTATCTCGACCATGCCGGCCGGCCACACACCGTGCTTTCCTCCGGCAGCCCCATCGAGGAGTTGTTCTGAGCCGAGTGCGTTCCCCGATATTTTCCAGTTCGATGATGTAACTGGGCGGCTTGCCGCCCCAACTCCGCTGAACCAGCGATTGATTGAAATAATGAAAGCGAACCTCCAACTCCCCCCGCGCCTCATCGCGTTGCTCGGCTGCCAGATTCTCGTCGTCGCCGCGCTGCTGCACGCGCAACTCCCCGCCGTGCGTCTGCTCACGCTTTTCCCGCCCGGCGGAAAGCAGGGCAGCGTCGTCGAAGTCACGCTCACTGGGGCGGATCTCGATGACGCCACGCATCTGCACTTCTCAAACGCCGGCATCACGAGCACTTCCAAGATGGGCGCGAACGGCCAACCTGAGGCCGGCAAATTCATCGTCAACATCGGCGCGGCCGTCCCGCCCAGCAGTTACGAAGCCCGTGTCGTCGGTCGTTACGGCATCTCGAATGCCCGCACCTTCGCCGTCAGCGACCAGATCGAAGCGCTGGAGAAATCCGGCAACAACATCTCGACCAACGCGAACGAAATCGCTATCGGCACCATCGTCAACGCGACCGCCGATGCGAACAGCGTGGATTATTTCCGGTTCACCGCGAAGAAAGGCCAACGCCTCATCCTGAGCTGCGCCGCGAAGACGATCGATTCGCGGATGGACCCCGTCCTCGCCGTGCTTGATGCGAATAGCCGCGAGATTGAGCGCAACCGCCAAGGGGGCATCTTGGATTTCACCGCAGCGGCCGACGGCATGTACACCGTCAAGACGCACGACTTCCTCTATCGCGGCGGCGACGAGTATTTCTACCGGCTCAGCGTCAGCGCCGCGCCGCACATTGATTTCGTGATGCCGCCCGCCGGCCTGCCCGGCACGCGCGCGAAATACACTGTGTATGGCCGCAACCTGCCCGGCGGCACGCCCAGCCCGCTGCGTACCGGTGAAGGCAAACCGCTCGATCAACTCGTGGTCGACATTGATTTGCCCGCCGCCGCACAGGCACTCGGTGCGGCCCCCAATACCGCGGTGTTGGACGGCGTCGAGTATCAACTCAAGTCGCCGCAGGGCGTCTCCAATCCGACGCTCATCGGTTTCGCCAGCGGGGCCGTCACCGTCGAGAATCAGCCGAACGATCGGCCTGAGCAGGCGCAGAAAATCAACGTGCCCGGCGAATTGGCCGGCCAGTTCTTCCCCCGCGGCGATGTGGATTGGTACAGCTTCGATGCGAAGAAGGGCGATGTGTATTGGATCGAGGTCGTCTCGCATCGACTCGGTCTGCCCACCTCGCCGTTCGCGCTGCTTCAGCGCGTGACGCGTGACGCCAAAGGCCTCGAAGTGGCCGGCGATTTGCAGGAGCTTCCCGCCAACGACACGAACCTCGGCGGCGCGGATTTCAACACTTCCTCGCGCGACGTCACCTACCGTTTCGAATCCCGCGAAGATGCCACGTATCGCCTCGGTCTGCGCGACCTCTTCAGCCACGCGAGCGCGCCGGCGAACTTGGTTTACCGCGTCATCATCCGCAAGGAATCGCACGACTTCCGCCTCGTCGCGTTGCCGCAGGCCGGTGTGCCGGCGAAGAAAGATGCGAAGGGCGCAGCGGTCTCCACGCTGCTCGTGCGCAAAGGCGGCGTGCTGCCGGTACGCGTGCTCGCCTTCCGCCGCGATGGCTTCACTGGCCCGATTGATCTCGCCGTACAAGGCTTGCCCGCCGGAGTCACCGCGAGCACGGCGCAGATTTCCGAAGGTCAGACCAGCGCGATGCTGTTGATCAAAGCCGGCAACGCCGCGGCCAACTGGTCCGGTGCCGTCACCATTCTCGGCAAAGCCACCGTGAACGGCGCGGCTGTCGCACGCGAAGCTCGCGCCGGTTCCGTCACGTGGGATATCGCGGATATGCAGAAGGCCGCTTCCGGCGTGCAATCCCGCCTCACGCGCAACCTCGCTATCGCCGTCAACGCCACCGAGCGTTCGCCCATCGTCATCGAGGCTGGCGAAGGCAAACCGCTCGAGACACACGCGGCTGGAAAAATCGTCATCCCCATCAAGATTATCCGCGACGACGAATTCCCCGAAGCGCTCAAGCTCAAGGTCATCGGCCATGCTGCCTTCGACAAGATGAAGGAAGTGGATGTCGCGGTCAAAGGCACCAACGCGACCATCGAACTGGACATGGCCACTACCAAACTCGCCAGCGGCACTTACACCTTCACGCTCCAGACGCAGGTCAAAGGCAAATATCGCCGCGTCCCGCTCTCCGAAGTTCAGGCCGTCGAGGCCAAAGCAAAAGATGCGGAGAAAGCCGCCACGGATGCCGCCGCCGCCGTGAAGGTTGCGAGTGAGCAAGTGACCAAAGCCGCTGATCCCGGCGCGAAGGCCGCAGCTGAGAAAACCGCCGCTGAAGCAAAGACCAAATCGCAGACCGCTGAAGCGAAGAAGACTGAGATGACCGCGCGCGCCAAGGAGATGGCCCAGAAATCGCAGCCCAAGGATGTCATCGACACGTTCTATTCCGATCTCGTCACCGTGCGCATCGTGCCTGCGCCCTTCACGCTTGCGCCCATCGCCGCCGCGCAGCTCGAGCAGGGCGCGAAGATCGAAATCCCCATTAACCTCACGCGTCTCTTCGGCTATGCCGACCCAGTCGAGATCAACCTCTCCACAACCACCGTCAAGGGTCTCACGGCCGCCAAAATCACCGTGGCCAAAGATCAGTCGCAGGCCAAGCTCGTCATCGAAACCACGGCCGCCACCGCGCCCGGCGAGCACGCACTCAAGCTGGAAGCCAGCGTGAAGATCAACACCATCACGCTCACCGTCGAACAGCCGCTCACGCTCAAGGTCGCTGCCAAAGCCAAATAACTTCCCCTTCGAACCACCGCGAACCACCGTTGTATCATCTATGAAAAAGTTGCACCTCGTCGCCGCCGCGCTCGTCGCGTTGCCGTTCCTCGCTTCCGCCCAAGATAAGAAGGGTCTGCAGCCCCTCGCCATCGCCGTAATCAAGCGCACCGCCATCGTCGATTTCGAGAAGGAGATTCTGCCGGTTCTCCGCAACAACTGTCTCGCCTGCCACAACCGCACCTCCTCCAAAGGCGAGCTCATCCTCGAGACGCCGCAGGACATCCTCAAGGGCGGCGAATCCGGCCGCGCCGTCGTGCCTGGCAGCTCCGCCGACAGCCTTCTGCTGCAACTCGCCGCGCACCAGAAACGCCCCGCGATGCCGCCGCGCGATAACAAGGTTTCCGCCAACAACCTCACCTCCACCGAACTCGGCCTCATCAAACTGTGGATTGATCAAGGCGCGAAGGGCGAAGTGCGCGCGGCCAAGCCGATTGAGTGGCTGCCGTTGCCGCCCGGACTCAATCCGATTTATTCCACCGCGCTCACGCAGGATGGCCAGTACGCCGCTGCCGGTCGTGCCAATCAGATTTTCCTCTATCATCTCCCCTCCGGACAGGCCGTTGGCCGCCTCAGCGATCCCGCGCTCGTCGCCGCCGGCATTTACGGCAAGCCCGGCGCCGCGCATCGCGACATGGTTCACTCGCTCGCCTTCAGTCCTGACGGCACGCTGCTCGCCTCCAGCGGATTCCGCGAAGTGAAACTCTGGCGCCGCGCACCGATCGGGCCCAAGGCCACCATTCCGCTCTTCTCCACCAACGCGCTCGCCGCCGTCAGCGCCGACGGCAAGTTCCTCGCCACCGCTGGCGATGACCACGCGATTCGCTTGATTGAAATCGCCAATCCGAAGAATACGCGCTCGCTCGCCGGCCACACCGCCGCCATCACCGCTCTGCGTTTCTCGCCCGACAACACCCAACTGCTCTCCGGTTCGACCGATAAATCCGTGCGCACTTGGTCGCTCGCCAGCGGTCAGGTTTTTGCGCAAGCCACCGCACCGACAAACGTCACCGCCGTTTGCTGGCTCGGCGCGAAGCAATTCGCGGCAGGCACCGATACGGGTCTCATCCACACTTTCACGTTGCCCGAAGCCGCCGGCGCAGCCACTGCTGGCAAGGAACTCAAAGGCCATGCTGGCGCCGTCACCGCGCTCGACGCCGTCGGCGCAGTTGTTGACCAACTCCTCTCCGGCGGCACCGATGGCACTGTGCGCCACTGGAACATCACCACCGCGGTCGCGCTCAAGCAATTCACGCACGGAACGCCCGTCACCGCTGTCGCTGCACGTCCCGACGGCAAGATGTTCGCCTCCGCGGGAACAGCCGGCGCGAAGCTCTGGAACCCCACCGCCACCGCTGCTGTTGCCGAATTGAAAGGCACCCGTTCCGCCCGCGAAGGTCTCGCCGCCCACGAACGCAACGGCGCTTTCATCAAGGAAGAATCCGCCTATCGCAAGACCGCCGTCGCCGATTCTGAGAAAGCCCGCACCGCCGCCACCGAGCGCGTGAAGAAAGCCGGCGAAACCAAAGCCACCGCCGAGAAGCAGCCCATCGCGGAAAAAGCCGCTGCTTCCAAAAAGGCGAATGATGAAAAAGTGATCGCCGAGAAAGCCGCGACGGAAGCCGAGGCGGAGTTGAAGAAACTGACCACGGCCGCCGAGGCGGACGAAAAAGCCGCCAAGGAAGCCGGCGAAAAACTCAAGACCGCCAAGGCCAACGCCACCACACCCAAGCCGGAGTTGGAGAAACTCGAAGCCGCGGCAACCGTTCGTCAAAAGGCTGCGACCGATGTCCGCGCCGTCGCGGACAAGCTTACGAAAGAGAAACAGAAGCCCGCTGCGGATAAGCTGATCGCGGCGACCAAAACAGCCACCGACGCTGAAGCCGAGTACAAGAAACTCGAACTGCCCCGTGCGCAGGCCGAGAACGAGCTCAACCTCGCCACTGCCGCGGACAAGAAATCTGAAACGGCCGTGGCCGTTTCCAAAGTTGCCCTCACCGCCAGCGACGAAGCGCAAAAGAAAGCGGATGCCGATCTCGCCGCTGCAAAACTGGTCGCGACCGATACCGAGAAAGCAGCCGTCCGTTCACTCGCCTTCTCAGCAGACAACGTGACGCTCGCCACCGGCGGCGACGACCTGCTCGTGCAGACATGGAGCGCCGAGAACGGCGCGCCCTTCATGAGCCTCCCTGCGCACAAAGGCGCGGTGCGCGCGCTCGCTTTCACGGCCGACGGCCGGCTCGTTTCCGCAGGCGCGGAGAAAGTCGCGTTGGTATGGGACTTGGCCACGAACTGGCAGTTCGAGCGCACGCTCGGCGGCGAAGCCAGCCCGCTCTTCACCGACCGCGTGAACGTCGTGCGTTTTAGTCCTGATGGAAAATCCCTCGCCACCGGCAGCGGTGAGCCGAGTCGTGGCGGCGAAGTGAAAGTCTTCACCGTGGCCGACTCGAAATTGGTGAACGATTTCAAGACGGCGCACACGGACTCGGTACTCGGACTCGATTTCAGCGCCGACGGCAAGCTGCTCGTGAGCGGCGCGGCGGATAAATTCGTGCGCGTGTTCGATCTCACGGCCAACAAGATGATCAAATCCTTCGAGGGCCACACGCACCACGTGCTCGGCGTCGCGTGGCGTCGCAGCGGGCGCGCGATCCTCAGCGCGGGCGCGGACAACGAGATCAAAGTGTGGAACTACGAGACCGGCGAACGCGCTGGCAAAATCGCAGGCTTCACCAAAGAGGTCACCGCCGTGCAGTTCGTTGGCGTGGGCGATCAAGCGCTCGTTTGCGCGGGCGACAAGCAGGTGAAAATCGTCACGCAAGCCGGCGGCAACGTGCGCGCCTTCACCGGTGGCACGGACTTCATGTACGCCAGCGCGGCGACGCCGGATGGACGCTGGGTGGTCGCCGGCGGATTGGACAGCATACTGCGCGTCTGGAATGGCGTGAGCGGCGCGGTGCTGAACAGCTTCGAGCCGCCGAAAGCTCAGTGAGCGGCGTCATCTGCCGGCAGTTGCGGTAGCGAGAAGAGGAACGTCGCGCCGCAGCCCGGTTCGCTGCGCACCCAGGCTTTTCCGCCGTGCGCTTGCACGATGTGCTTCACGATGGCGAGACCCAATCCCGTGCCGCCCTGCTCGCGTGAACGGGCTTTGTCCACACGGTAAAAACGTTCGAAGACACGCGCCTGCGCCTCAGGCGGAATCCCCGGACCGTCATCCTGCACTGCCAACTCAATCATCCCTTCAGCAACAGCGCGCCCCGAAACAGTGACGCGCCCGCCCGCGCGGCCATACTTGAGCGCGTTGTCCACGAGGTTCACAAACACCTGATCGAGCCGGTCGGCATCCACGTCCGCGGAGAGCCCTTCAACCACCTCATTGGCGAGCGTCACGCTCCGCTCCATCGCGCGCGCAGCGAACTGATCGATGGCGCGACCGGCCAAAGTACGTAGATCAATCGGCTGACGGTTCAACGGCATCTGGCCCGACTCGAGTTTCGAGATGGCCAGCAGGTCGTCGATGAGGAAGTTCAGTCGGTCGGCATGGCGATCGATGATTTGGAGGAAACGGGTGGCGCGCTCGGGTTCGTCCTTCGCGCCGTCGAGCAACGTCTCCGTGTAACCTTTGATCATCGAGAGCGGCGTGCGAAGCTCGTGGCTGACGTTGGCGACGAACTCCTGCCGCGTGCGCTCCAACTCGCGCAGCCGCGTGATGTCGTGAAAAACGAAAAGAGCGCCGCGCCGCGCGCCAACGGCACCGGCCACGAGCGTGGCATTCGCCTGCAGGTAGCGCCGATTCTCAGCGAGCAGTTCCAGATCGAAACCGACGACTTCGCCGGCGCTTTGGACTTCCTCGCCGAGCTTCACCAATTCCGGAAGACGAAAGGCCTCGAGCAACGTCAGCCCGCGAATGCCCACGGTGAGACGGAACATCCGTTCGAGCGAGCGGTTGTATAATTCCACGCGTCCGGCGGTATCGAGAAGCATCACTCCCTCCGTCATGCTGTCAAAGAGCGCTTCGAGCCGCGCCTGCGATTGCGCCGCCAACTCCTTCTCGCGCAGAAGCAGACGTCGGCCATACTCCTGCTGAGCTTTCGCATTCGCGCGTTCGCTTAGAAAACGTTCCCAAATGAAATGGGTGAGGATGGCCGCGAGCGCGCCAACAAAAACGGTGATTTCCCAGTTGTGGCTGAACCAGTTCACAAGCAATCCCCGCGGGTGGCGCGGGCGTTAATTCTCCGTGAAGCGATAACCCACACCGCGCACCGTGTCGAGGAAACGCGAGGCCTTGCCGAGCTTTTCGCGCAACCGGCGCATGTGCGTATCCACCGTGCGCGTGTCGATGAAGTGGTCATACTCCCAAACATCTTTGAGCAATTGCTCGCGGCTCTGCACGCGGCCGCGCCGTTGGATGAGCAGGACGAGCAGCTTGAACTCGGTCGCGGTCAGCTCCACTTTCTTACCCGAGACGCTGGCTTGGTGGCGGGCGACATCCACTGTCAACTCGCCACAGGTGAGCTTGTCCGGCTTCGCTTCGGGCACTTGCTGGCGACGGAGCACACTTTTTACACGCAGCACAAGCTCGCGCGGACTGAAGGGCTTCGTCACGTAATCGTCCGCGCCGAGCTCGAGGCCGAGCACACGGTCGATCTCCGCGGCCTTCGCGGTGAGCATGATGATGGGAACGCCGGCGGTGGCGGGATCGCGTCGCAAAAGTTTGCAGACCTCGAGACCGTCCACCTCGGGCAACATCAGATCCAAGAGCACGAGCGCGGGCGGGCTCTGCTTCGCTTTCTTGAGCGCCTCAGCGCCATCGCTGGCGGTGATCACGTCAAAGCCAGCATCGCGAAGATTGAACTCAATCAACTCAAGCGCATCCGGCTCATCATCCACGACGAGGATTTTTCGTTTCACGTCCAATCTCATTACCCTACTGCTAGTTTTCACACAATGACAGCAAGGTTACAAGACGGTGACAACCTGCTGACGGCCGAAATGCGCGTCAGCCGATGGCAAGCTGCGCCGACGGCGCGTAAGGCAACGACTCGGCCGGCGCCGAGAAGATTCGCGCCCCTGTGCCGTCGCGATACAACGTGATGGAAACCTGCTCGTTCCGGCGGATGCAGGCCTTGATTGCCGCTGGGTCTTTCTCGCAATAGAGCATCGTCTTCCACGAGTAGATGTGTGAAGGCTTGTGGAAATCGCTATTGGCCACGAACGGCAGGCGCATCGCGCTGACGGGGCTAAACAGGTTGTTCCGGTTCGCGATCTCCCACGCATCGAGCAGCGGCGCGTATTTCTCCTGGTTCTCCCAGAGGTAAAGCGTGTTCTTGCCCCACTCGGTTCGCATGATGTGCGGATGCGAAGCGATAGCCAACCCGCCCTGTGTATGGATCTGCGCGATGGTCTCCCGCAAATCGAGCGCGGGGTTGATAGGCCCGGCAAGGTCCACGCCGAGAAGGTGCGCTGAGCTTTTCCGCGTGAGCCCGTCCTTGTTGAACTCGAGGCCGGCCATCAACACCATGCTGTATTTGCGCCAAGCCCGCCGCTTCTCGCGCTCAATCACCTCAAAATACTCAGCCAACTGATTCTCGCCCACGGTCAGATTGGATAATCTCGCCAGCTTGCCGATTAGCCGCCGAGGATCAGCGATGTGGTCAGTGATGCAGAGGCAGTCGAAATTTCGTTGCCCGTAGAAATCCACCAACTCGGACACTGTCAGTTTTCCATCCGAATAATTCGTGTGCGTGTGCAGGTCGCAAAGCAATGCACGCGGCGCATGGCCCCCTCCACTCATAGTTCCACCGAGCACGAACCGCTCCGGCGCGGCATCAAAAAGCCGGACCTGTTTCGATGACGGATCGGGCCGCTCGCATTCTTCCAACACGAACTCAGCCAGCCGGAGCGCGGCATCGGGCCGGCTGTCGCGGTCGAGATTCGCCCGCCACTCGCGCCACAACCGGCCACGATTGGCGAACGCCTTCTCCACCAGTTCGATAATCTCCCCTTTTCCTTCCGCCACCGCTCCGTAGCCGGCTTGCGTGACGAGATGCGCGTTGCCTTCCTCCTGTCCGGGAATGACCTGATTCAAAAGCAACGGTGTGCGCGCCGCGATGGACTCCTGCACTGTCGCGCCGCCGGCTTTGCTGATGATGAGATGGTGCCGCTGCATCAACTGCGGCATCTGGTTCGTCCAGCCGAGCAGATTCACCCTGCCGGCATGCGCTTTCGTGCGCTCGGCGAGCTCCGCTTTCAATTCCGCATCGCGACCGACGGTGATGGTCAACTCCACATCGTCGCGTTCCAGCAAACGATCAATCATCTTGCCCGCCTTCTTTTTGCCGGTGTTGATGAGATAAAGAATGCGCCAACGCTCGCCCGGTTTTGGTGCGCTGAGTTCGGCGGACGGCTCGGCGAAAATCGGGCTGACCGGAAAACCGAGCACCTTGATCTTCTCCGTCGGCACGCCGGCGCGGCGCATCACTTCAGCCGTCGGTTCGTTCGGCACGCAAAACCAATCGCTCGGTGCGCTGAACCAAGCCGCGTTCACCGTGATGGAATCCGTCACCACCGTCATAAACGTGAACGGTCGCTCAGCCTGTTCGCGATACAGTTCGCGAATGACATGCGCATACACGGGATAGGTCGAGATCACGCAGTCCGGCTGCGTCTGCTGGAGAATGTCGCTGAGCGCATCCTGCAGACGCGCGAAGCCGCCGAGGCGCTGGTTCATGTAAGTGGACTTGTCGAGGAACGAGTAAACGCCGCTCCAGACCGACGGCGCGAAGCGCACCACATTCAGATAAGCTTTCTTCGCCATCGTGTTCCAGACGCCGTAGCTCGACTCGAATAGATCGAGCACCTCCACCTTCGCGTCCTCGGACGTCAACTCGATGGCATCGCGCAAATTCCGCGCGGCGGCATTATGCCCCTCGCCAAAACCGGCCGTAAGAATCAAGATTTTCTTCATAAGACGCCTCCTTGAATCAAATAGTCGCACGCGCACGTGACAACCAAGCGGCGGGAAAGTTACATTCGCTTGAAAACTTGCCAGCTCAATGCGCGTGAGCTTTACGAAGCAGTTCATTCACGCGCGCCACCAATTCACGCGGCACGAACGGCTTGTTCGCGTAATCCCACGCGCCGGCTTCCAGACCGGCCAACCGCACCATCTCGCCCTTGTGCGCCGTCAGCAGCAGTATGGGAATTTCTGAAGTCGCAAGATCACGGCGCAGCACGCGGCAGACCTCGAAGCCATCGAGCTCCGGCATCATCAAATCGAGCACGATCACATCCGGTTGATGGAGCCGAACCTTCTCCAGCGCGGCCCAGCCATCGCCAGCGGTAATCACTTCGAAGCCAGCCTTCACAAACGTGTAAGCCAACAACTCCACCACGTCGCACTCATCATCCACCACTAATACCTTTAGCAACATGCTGTCACTCTCCCATCAGCGCGTTACCTCCAGATGACCGCGCCGTTACGTTCGCGCAAAACACAGGCCAGTCACAATCGCTACCGCGAAGTCACGAACGTCACTGGAACGTCGGTTGTGGCCGCGCACAGCTTGTGGCACGACGTTCTGTATGAATGAAACGCCCTTGCGCCATCAGAAAAATACCGCCACGTCGAAGCCTCGTCTCGTGTTGCAAGGCGATTGGGGAATGTCCGCTCTCGATGCCATCGCCAGCCTCACGTTGGCCAGCGTGCTCCACTCTTGCGTGAATTAACGGCTCCAAAGATGACAAGCACAGCACTCCATCCAACGCAAACTCGCCCCGTCGGCCGCCGTCTGCTCGAGTTCTCCGCGAGCAGTGAGCGCTATCACGTGCGCCTGGCTGAAACACGGGATGAAATCCGTGCGGCGCAGACCCTGCGATTTCTCACCTTCAACCTCGAGCAGAACCATGACTCCGGCGATGCCTTCGCCACATTTCTCGACAGTGATCCGTTCGATGCGCAGTGCGACCACCTCATCGCGGAAGACACATCGACGAACGAGATTATTGGAACCTATCGCCTGCAGACCGGTTTAACCGCACAACGCGCCCTCGGTTACTACGCGGCTCAGCGGTTTGATCTCTCGCCGCTTGAACCTTTCCGCGGGGAAATCATCGAGGCCGGCCGCGCCTGCGTGCGGCGTGACCATCGCCACCGCAATATCCTCGGCCTACTCTGGAAGGCGTTGCTGAACTATGCATCGGCGCGTGACGCGCGTTATCTCATTGGATCAAGCTCCCTCACCACGACCAATCCGAATTTCGGCGCGCGCGCTTACCTGCAACTTCAATCGCACCTCGCTCCAATCCCATTTCGTAGCGTACCGCTATCCGATTGCGTTTGTGATTTGAGCCAGCCCATCTCCGGACCGGTCCGATTGCCCGGTCTGTTGCTGGCTTATCTTTCTCTCGGCGCAAAAGTCTGCAGCCCACCGGCCATCGATCGCCATTTCAACCAGACCGTCATCTTCCTTACCATGCTTGATCTCCGCGCACTCAGCGCACGGGCGTAATGAAGCAGGCTGTAACATCGAAGTCACCAAGGTCACCGGAACGTCGGTTGTTTTCGCGACGACGCGCGTGAGAATGGACCGATGGTAATCGCGACTGTTCGTGATCAATCCGTGAAGCCGGCGCTTTTTGAAAACGTCGTGCCAGCCTTCTCTGCCGATCCAGCGACTACCCCTTTCAAACCAACACCTCAAATGAACACCACCGAATCAAAACCGACTCGCACCAGCAGCGCCGGCGAACGCGTCTTCGCGCGCGCGCTACTCCGCAGCACTTATCGCGTGCGTCTCGCCACATCGCAGGCGGACGTCCACGCGGCGCAGACGCTCCGGTTTCTCGTTTTCAATGTGGAGCTGAATGAAGGGCTCGAGCAATCCTACGACACACTGCGCGATGCCGATCCGTTCGATGACGTGTGCGAGCATATGCTGGTTGAAGACACGCGCACTGGGGAGATTGTCGGCACCTACCGACTGCAGACCGGCCGGACCGCGGCGGCGAATCTAGACTTTTACAGCGCGCAGGAATTCGATCTCACCCCATTCGAACCGATCCGAGATCAGGTCACCGAGTTGGGTCGCGCGTGCGTCCACAGCCAGCACCGCAACCTCGCCGTGCTCGGCTTGCTCTGGCAAGGCGTGACCCGTTACGCGCGCGAACGCGGCGGACGTTACCTGATCGGCTGCAGTTCGGTCAGTTCACTCGATGCCGCCGTGGGCGCCTCTATCTTCCGCGCTTTGCAGGAACAACATCTCGTTGAATCCGCGCTCCAAACCGTGCCGTTGCCGGCGTGGACCTGCCCGCTTGATGAACCGTCGTCTGAGGCTGCGAAGATTCCGAAGCTGCTCGCAGCTTACCTTTCGCTCGGCGCGAAAATCTGCGGTCCACCGGCGTTGGATCGTGAGTTCAAGACGATTGATTTCCTCACCGTGCTCGACCTCGAAACCCTCTCTCCTACCACGAAACGACTCCTCGACTCGTGAGACATCTGCTGCGACACCCGTTCCGCGTGGCGATACGCGGAACGACCTTCGCGTTGTCGATGCTGCTGGAGGTCGTGTGGTTTTATCTCCGCAACTCATCGCGTGAAAAGAATGGTCCGGATCATCTGCGCCGTGCCGCGTGGGGACAACGTTTGGTACGGCGACTCCTTCGCGCGGCCGCCATCCGCACCACCTTCCACGGTGCGCCGCCCACCACGGGCGTGCTGGTTTGCAATCATCTCAGTTATCTCGACGTGTTGGTACTCGCGGACGCGCACCCGATGATTTTCATGTCCAAAAGCGAGGTCGGAAACTGGCCGTTAATCGGTGCGGCGGCGCGATGTGCTGGGACGCTTTTCATCAACCGCCGAAAACGCTCTGACGTGCTGTGCCTCGCGTCCGCCATGGCCGATGTGGTCGAACGCTCCAGCGCGGTGTTGGCGTTCTTTCCCGAAGGCACCAGCAGCGGCGGCGCGGATGTGCTGCCGTTCCATTCGGGCCTGTTCGCGCCAGCGGTCGCACACGGTTGGCCGGTGACGCCCGCCGGCATCCGCTATGAATTGGCGGACGGTTCGGTGCCGGACGACGTCGCTTACTGGGGCGGAATGACGTTCGTGCCGCATTTTCTGAACCTGCTCACGAAGCGCCGCATCGAAGCGCACGTCTCATTTGGAAGGCCGTTGCCCGCGGGGCTTGACCGCAAAGCACTAGCTCACGCCGCGCAAGCCGAGGCGCTGCGGCTCTCGAGACCGAGGTGAGGTTCGAAGATGTAACAGTATTTTTCTGGAAGGAAGCGTCTGGTTTTTCTAGCGTACGGACGGCCGCAAAATCTGCGTCACAAAAAATCATGGCTGCTGACAGTAATCATTTCATAGGCGTGGATTTCGGTGGCACGAAGATTCTCGCGGGCATCTTTAGCCCCTCTCTCAAACTGCTCAAGAGCGTCAAGCTCACCACCAAGTCCGAGCGCGGCGTGGAAGCAGTGATTGACCGCATCACCCGCGCTGTGCGCGATGTGGCCGACGAGGCTGACCTCGACTTGAAGCAGGTTCGTGCGATAGGCCTCGGCGCACCCGGCGCAGTCGAACCGGAGAGCGGCCGCGTGATTTACGCTATCAATGTCGGCTGGACAAACGTGCCGTTGAAGAAAGAGTTGGAGAAGCGATTGGGTCTGCCGGTCTTCGTCGAGAACGACTGCAAAGCCTCCACGCTCGGCGTCTATCACCTCGAGTTGAAAGGCAAGCCGCGCAGTATGGTCGGCGTTTTTCTCGGCACCGGCGTGGGTGGCGGGTTAATCTTCGACGGCGTGTTGCACGCGGGCGAAAACTTCGCTGCGGGCGAGGTCGGCCACATGATTCTCGACATCGACGGAGCGAAAGCCGGTCGCGCAGCGCGCGGCAGTTTCGAATCGCTGGCCAGCCGCACCGCCATCTTCTATCGCATTAAATCGGCGGTGAAAGAGGGCCAGAAAACGATCCTCACCGACATGCTCGGAGCGGACCTCGAGGATATGCGCAGCGGGGATTTGCGGCGCGCGTTGCGGCGCGGCGACAAGCTCGTCGAAAAAGTCGTGGCCGAGGCGGCGAGTCACACGGGTGTCGCCGTGGCGAACTTGATCAATGTGCTCGGCCCAGAAGTCGTCGCGCTCGGCGGCGGCGTGATTGAGGCGCTCGGGGAAGAGATGATGCCCATCATCCAGAAACGCGCGGAGGAGCTCGTGCTGCCCGGCACATTCGATGCCGTGCGCATCATCGCGAGCCGGCTTGGCGACAACGCGGGAATCAGCGGCGCAGCAGTGCTCGCACAGGCGCGGTCGAAGTAAGCTCAGCGTTTCCGCACGACCTGCTTCTTCGTCTTCAGCGTGCGTATGTGGCTTTTGCCCGCCGGTTTCGCCAGATCCACTCGGCTGTTTTTGGCGATCTCAATGAACCCGAACTGACTGCGAGTCGCCTTCTCATCTTCCGCACGCGGAGCGCGGATGTATGAGCCGTCGGGTTGGAGCAAGCGGGCTTTGACGTTGTCAGCGAGCTGAAGGCCAATAACCTCATCGAGCAGGCGCTTGCGAAGCGCAGGGTCCTCAATCGGAGCAGCGACCTCGATTCGATTGAGGAAGTTGCGATACATCCAATCGCCGCTACCGATCAGGAAATCGGATTGCCCATCATTCTCGAAGTAGAAAAGGCGGCTGTGTTCAAGGAAGCGATCCACGATGCTGCGCACGCGGATGTTCTCGCTCAACCCCGCGAGGCCGGGGCGCAAGCAGCAGATGCCGCGCACCACGAGATCCACCTTCACGCCGGCCTGCGACGCCTCGTAGAGCGCATCGATCACCTCGCCGTCCACGAGCGCGTTCATCTTGGCGACGATCCGCGCGGGCTTTTGTTTGCAGGCGTGTTCGGTCTCCCGACGGATGGCGGCGAGAATTCGCTCATGGAATTCAAACGGCGCGACGATGAACTTGTTCATCTTCTGAAACTGGCTGAAGCCCGTGAGCAGATTGAAGAGCGTGGCCGCATCCTCGCCGAAATCGGGACGTGAAGTGAGGAAACTGAGGTCGGTGTAAAGGCGCGAGGTCGACGGGTTGTAGTTGCCCGTGCCGGTGTGGAGATAGCGGCGGATGCCATCCTCTTCCTGACGCACGACGAGACAGAGCTTGGCGTGGACCTTGTAGCCGACGATCCCGTAGGCCACGTGCACGCCAGCCTCCTCCAACTCGCGCGCCCACTGGATGTTGTTGGCTTCGTCGAAGCGGGCTTTGAGCTCGACCACAGCGGCGACCTGCTTGCCTTTCTCCGCCGCCCGCATCAGCGCGCCGATGATCCGGCGATCGCCGCCAGTACGGTAAAGCGTCTGCTTGATGGCGAGGACGTGCGGATCGTCTGCGGCTTGATTGAGGAAATGCACCACCGTCTCATAACTCTCGTAGGGATGGTGCAACAACACGTCGCGCTCGCGAAGGACGGCGAAGATATCGTCGCGCCCACGAAGAGCCGGCGCGGTGCGGCCGAGGAAAGGCGGATCGCGCAGCTCGGGCGAATGATCACCAGCGACCAGATAGCTCACTTGGCTCGGGCTGATGGGGCCGTCAATCAAATAGAGATCGTCCTCGGTCAGATTGAGGATCTCCATCAGTTGCGCGCGCAAATCGGCCGGCGCGGTGTGATCGATCTCGAGGCGCACGGCATCGCCACGGCGACGGTTGCGCAACTCCTTCTCCACGGCGACGAGCAGGTTGTCCGTATCCCCCTCGTCGATGTAGAGCTCGCCGTTGCGCGTCACGCGGAAGTGCCAGTAACCCTCGATGCGCGTGCCGGGAAAAATGTCCGCGAGGAAATGGCCGATGATCTGGCCGAGGAAAAGATAATCGTGTGCGCCTTCGGGACGCGGCAACGCGATGAGGCGCGGCAACGAACGCGGGACCTGCACGATGGCCAGCCGATGCTCGAGCTCCCCGCCGCGCTCGATCACGAGCCGGACGATGAGGTTGAGCGATTTGTTGAGCACCTGCGGGAATGGATGCGCTGGATCGATGGCCAGCGGCGTGAGCACAGGGCGGACTTTGGTGAGGTAGAACTTCTCGGCCCACGCGCGGTCTTCCGCGGAAAGCGTCTCCACGCGGTGAAAGCGGAAGCCCTCGGTGGCGAGCGACGGCGCCAGATGCTCGCGCCAGCAGCGGTAATGGTCGTCCACCATCCGGTGCGTGCGCTTGATGAGGTCGCGGAAAGTCTGGGTGGCGGTGCGGCCATCGAGGCTGCTCTCCAGGATGGAGCTCTCGATCTGCTGCTTGAGGCCGGCCACGCGCACTTCGAAAAACTCATCGAGATTCGAGCCGGTAATGCAGAAGAATTTCACGCGCTCGAGCAGCGGGTTGCTCTCATCGAACGCCTCGTCGAGCACGCGCTGGTTGAATTCAATCCAGCTCAACTCACGGTTGAGATAACGGGCGGAACGACTGAAATCAGAAGGTTTCATACAGTCAAAACCGAACGGTGCCAGAGTTGAACAAGCAAAGATAAGTTACAGACAGCAAAGGCACCAGACGCGATTCACT
>CAMASG010000027.1 GCA_945860945.1 Akkermansia muciniphila | reverse complement strand
ATGTTATCCACCACAGTCCGGCTTTTCAGCATCGACACATACATCTCGTTCGGGTTTTTGATCCCAAGCGCCGCCCCAGCCGATCCCCCCATTCCGCCCATCTGACTGAGCATCGCGGCTGCAGAAGATTGGCTGGCTTGCGGCGGGAGAATCTTGGCCGTTGCGGTGTAAATGGGCGGAAGGGATAAAGAATAAACCGCCGCGCAAATGCCGACGAGCAACGGCAAACCGATGATTAGCCATTTGTGTTTGGCGAGGACAATGAGCAGGTCAATCAGGCTGATTCCATCCTCGGGCGGATAAGGTGCGCCCGCGCCTTCGTGGGACTGTGGAGGAGGCGTATTAGGAGTCATAGTCCACTCGGGAGAGTGCCGGCATCATTGCTGCAGCACTTTGATGGCCGCCGCGCCAAGTCCGATCTGGTAGAGTATCTGCGCCCAGTCCTTCAGTTCGCGCATAATATTGGTCCGCTCGAGTTGCTCAGGCACCACGAGCGTATCGCCTGGCATCATTCGTGTGCTGGCAAAACTGCTGCCCCAACCAGTGGAATTGCGACTCAGCACCGAGCCGTTGGCGCGGATGAGAAACATCTCGCTCTTATCACCGTCGCGAGTCACCCCACCAGCTTGCGAGAGGTAGTCGGACACCGTGCGAGAGGATTGATGCACGAAGGTGTTTTGATTATACACCGAGCCAAACACGCTAACAACGGACGGGGTGGACGGGATAAAAATGCGATCGCCATCCTCCAGCACCAATTCGGGAAGCTGCTTGATATCCCCGCGTTCACGAGGAATTTCCAGCACGATCCGGCCACTGGGTTTCATCGCTTTCAGGGATTCGAGTAGTCGGCGGCGGTTTTCAAGCTGCAATTGTTCAGCGGCGGCCGATTCTGCCGAGAGGGCTGCGGCCGTCAGGCGGGCTCCGGCGCGTTCCAATTCCATCTCCATTCGTGCCAGTGCTTCATCTTGACGTTTCTGTTGGTCAGCGCGCGTGGATTCGCGGGTGAAGACTACGGCATAAAGGTAAGCATTGGTCGTCAAGCCGCCGGTGCGCGTGAGCAAATGCCGGAGGGTTTCTCCCGGCTCCATCTGATAAAGCCCCGCGCCGCTCGCCTCGCCCTCCAAGCGAACATACTTGCTCTGCTTCTCCAGCGGCTGCGCGATGTCGCTTTTGGAAAAAATGGTAATCACATCGCCCGGCTGCAGCGCGAGGTTGTGCTCCGGATCGGTCTTCAAAATGGCTTTGCCGAGGTTAAATGGAATCAGCTTCGTGGTCAGGTCGCCGGGATTGAAACGTTCGATGGCTGCGTAATCCCAATTCACTTCCGTCAACGATCGTTTTAAATCGTTCCGAAACTCTTCTTGATTTCGTCCCTGTCTTCCATCGCCCCCTCTCGCTTCTTCCTCAAACCGTCGGCTGTCATCGGGTCGTCGGCTGTCATCGGGTCGTCGGCTGTCTGAGGGTCGTCGGCTGTCTGAGGGTCGTCGGCTGTCTGAGGACGACAGTCCGGAGAACTGCGATAGCGCGTTCCGTTTGATCCAATATAAGCGCGGGATGAGGACTTCCTTTTCAGGGATCAAATCTTTCACGCGCACCCCTTCTTTCCACGGGAAATGCATTGGATCCGCCACGTTGCCGCGAATCGTCACCACGTTGTCGAAACGAGGGGAAACCGCATAAATCTTGACCATATCACCGTCTTGAAGTGCCTGCTGGAGGCCGGCCTTATCAAGTGTGAACTCGTCCACTTTACGTACCTTGCGGTCTTGAATGCGCTCGATGGTCGCTTTGCGGCCGTTGGCCGTGGTGGTGAGGCCGCCGCCCCATTTCAGAACATCCTCAAGCGTGGTCTTTTCCTTGATCTCGTAGATGGCCGGGACGTTCACTCCGCTCGCCACAGCCACCAGCGAACCAATCGGAGGGATGTAAATCACGTCTCCCGGCAGCAGCGGCACATCTTTCGATTTGTCGCCGTTCAGAAGCAGGTCGTAGAGGTCGAGCTCGGTGACGACCTTGTTGCCGCGTTTGAGTTGAATGCCGCGCATCGAACCGCTGGAAGAGGGGCCGCCCGAAGCGAAGATCGCGTTCACCAACGTGCTGAGCGAACTGATAGTGTAGTTGCCCGGTTGCTGCGCCTGACCGACGACGAACACTTGAATCGAACGAAGCTGGCCGAGGTTCACGTTGAGATCGAAATTCTGAAAGATGCGTCCGATTTGCGCTTTGAGGAACGGCTGCAGCTCTTGGAACTTGAAACCGGTGACCGTGACGTTTCCAACCTTAGGTATCTGAATGCTGCCCGTTCGATCTACCGTCGCGCGCAAATCAATGTCCACTTGCCCCCATCCGCGAATCAAAATCTCGTCGCCAGGGCCGACTGCGTAATCGGGGGTGACGGGAATATTTTCGACGGGCGCAAATGTGTCGGGGACATCCTGAAAAAGGTCCTGACCGAAGATAGGCAGATTGAATCCCGCAGACTCACGCAGGAAAATCTGGAAATCATTCCGCCGCTCCACCAGCAACCGGCGAGCGAGCGAGTTTGTTTTAGCCAAAAACGGCGTCGCACTCGGACCGATCTGCGGCAGCGAACCCAAGTTCGGCGTTCCCACGCGTGGAAGTACGAGAGATGGCCGATTATTTAAAGTCCCCCTGACACCCCCCTCTTTGTTTCTTTGAGTCTGAAACAAATCCTAGGCGCGAACGGTGCCGTCACTCAATAAAGTGAGTGAGAGCAAAAGTACTAAAACTTTAACGAAATCCATCCTTGTTGGGTCAACGTCTATTTTGGCTTGCGCCGCCGGAGTGTCCTTCCGTATCCAAATCGCGATGCGTTTGTACAAGATGGAATGAAGATGCAAGGCGTCCGGTTGATCTGCCGATTGGCGTTTTAAAAAAGACCGGCGGTAAACCGAGAACAAAACTTCCGTCACCGGATACACCACTAGCAGCATCGGAAACCACGGCGAGACCTCCGGATGGCGCACGGTGAGCAGAACCGAAATCTCGGCGATCAGAAATCCAATGAGATACGCGCCGGCATCACCTGCAAAGAGTTTGCCAAATGGAAAGTTGAAAACCAGAAAACCCATCACTCCACCGAGGAGGCTTAAGCATACAACGAGCAGTTCTGGATCGCCGACCTTGTGCGACATCCACGCGAGAGCGGACACCGTCAATACAGCTGTGCCGCCAAGCAAGCCATTGAGCCCGTCAATAATGTTAAATGCGTGCGTCACGCCGCTCACGGCGAAGAGGGTGAACGCGAAGCAGAGCACGGGATAAAACGGCTGGTCAGCCAACCCTACTGCACCGGGTGGCGACAATTTCCCATCAAGCAGAAACCATCCGAGCACTGCCGCCGTGAAAGCGGCCAAGAGGCGCCAACGCGCAGCGACTTTTTTTGACAGGTCTTCTCCCAATCCGACAAGGACCACTGGAGCCATGCAAAGCAGCCAGCGCCAGCATTGCTTGGCGGACAGGATTTCATTCTGAACAGCGATCAGCAATCCGACCAGCAGGCCGATAATTATCGCCACTCCACCGATGCGGGGAGTTGTTTCGTGATGGAACTTTTGGGGGCCTTCGCCGAACGCAGTATCGGATGTGACATGGAGATGCAGATGAGAAAAACGGACAATCAAGAATGCGGCTGCACTGCCGGCAATCAAAGCAATGAAAAGGACATTTATCATCTCGCCAAAAGCAAAACCATCCTTTGCGCCGCCGACTCGGCTGGCGCGAAATGGTCGGGACGGTGAGATTTGAACTCACGACCTCTTCCACCCCAAGGAAGCGCGCTACCAAGCTACGCTACGTCCCGAACCATTGCGCTGTCTGAAACAGACGCGGCGACATCCTATTCGTCGGCTCCGCGTTTTCAAACCTTTTCACACTTTCGTTACGTGATCTTCATGACAATCACGGTGAAGTCGTCCAGTTGCGGCGCGCCGGCAGCGAACTCACGCACCGCCGAATGCAGCGCATCAACCATCGCGATCGACGGCAGATGGCGGTTCTTTTGGAGTACTTCCAACACTCGCTGGCTTCCGAAAAACTCGTTCTGTGGAGATAGCGTTTCCTCGATGCCGTCGGTGAGGAATACCAACGTGTCGCCAGCCTTCAAGCCGATGGTTGTCGTCGTGGCATAGGTCGTCTCCAAATCCATCCCGAGCGGGATACCTGTGCGCTTCAATTCTGCGCGCAAGGCTCCATCTTCCCCCAGCACGTAAACCGGCGGATGACCGGCGCTGGCGTAACACAAGGTCCGGCATTCCGTGTCAATTTGCGCGATGAACAGTGTCACGAACCGCTCGCTACCAACGTCCTCCGCCAAGACACGATTCGCACGCGTGAGAATATCTCCAACATCGTCGCGGTTGCGCGCGAGGATGCGCAGATAGGCGCGCGTCTCAGCCATCAACAGCGCAGGTCCGATGCCGTGCCCAGTCACATCACCCACCACGATACCGAGCCGGCCGTTCAACATTGGTATGTAGTCGAAATAATCACCGCCGGTGGCTTCGGCTGGATACGACACGCCCGCGATGTCGAAGCCCGGTAACAGTGGTGCTGTTTTCGGAAAGAGCCGCTGCTGAATCTCGCGGGCCACGCGGAACTGTTCGTGCGTTTGCCGCAGTTCTTCCTCAGCCTGTTTACGCGCAGTGATGTCGCGGATGAAGGCGACGAACCAACGTTTCTCCTGAAAAACCATATCATTGAAAGCGATTTCAATGACCACCTGCGCGCCATCTTTCCGCACACCGAAAGTCTCCATCACGCGCCGGTGTTTGTCGCCCGTCTCGCGCACGCCCGAGTGCAGCGTGCGAACCACACTACTTGGGCCGCTCTCGTGCGATTCTTCGGGCAGCAGCATCGTTAGATTCTGGCCAATCAACTCTTCCGGCGCGTAACCAAACACCACTCGCACCGCCGGATTCGCGAAATGGATACGGCTGTCCGTGTCCATCAACAACACCGCATCCGAGGCCGTCTCCCACAGCAAACGGTAGCGCGCCTCGTTTTCACGCAACGACTGTTCCGCTTGCCGCCGCGCCGCGCGCACTTCCGATTCGCGCAGCTCCCGCTCCACTGCGGGCAGCAGACGCAGAAGGTTTCCCTTCATTAGATAATCGTGTGCGCCGGCCTTCATCGCGGCCACCGCGATGTCTTCGCCAATGCCGCCGGAGACGATGATGAAAGGCAGATCAACGCCGCGTTTCTGCAAAAGTTCCAGAGCTTCTGGCGCGCTGAATTGCGGCAGGTTGTAATCCGCCAGCACAATATCCCAAGTCTGACTCGTCAGAGCCTCATCGAATGCCACTGCCGCTTCAACACGCCGCGAGGTGACTTCGTATCCGCCAACGCGCAAATGGCTGATAAGAATCCGCGTGTCGAACTCGGAATCCTCCACGATCAACACTCGCAGTTGAGTTTTCATCCGATTAATTCCTTCACCTTGCCGCGAATGTCACCGCTGCGCATCAGCGATTCGCCAACCAAAATCGCTCGCGCACCACACACGGCCAGTCGCGCCACGTCATCTCCCGTGTGAATGCCGCTCTCAGCAACCAGTAACCTCCCCTGCCCGTCCGGCGCGGCGCGTAGCTTTGCTGCAAGTTGCTCGGTCGTCGCCAAATCAACCTTGAACGTTTTCAGATTGCGGTTGTTAACGCCCACCAAACGCGCGCCAGCGGCCACGGCCCGATCCAGTTCCGGCGCGTCATGCGCCTCGACGAGCACACTCATCCCGGCGTTCACCGCCAGATCGTGAAATCGTCGCAAGCGCGCATCATCAAGAATGGCCACGATCAGCAGAATAGCGTCCGCGCCCCACTCCGCCGCTTCGAGTATCTGGCGCTCATCAATAATGAAATCTTTTCGCAGTAGCGGCAATTTTACGGCCGCGCGGATTTGTTTTAGATAATCGAGTGAGCCTTGGAAAAACTTCTCGTCGGTGAGCACCGAAAGACAACTCGCACCAGCCGCCTCGTATTCGCGCGCGATGCGGACCGCATCGAAGTCAGCGCAGATAACCCCAGCGGACGGCGAAGCCTTTTTAACTTCAGCAATCAAGGCCACAGTGCCGCGTTTGGATTGCTCGAGCGCACCAAAGAAATCACGGTGGTCGTTGCGCTTTTCGAGCACTGCACGAATCGTCTCCGCCGTCACGTTCGCGACTGGGAGTCGCGCAACTTCGCCCTGCTTTTGCTCCACGATGACATCGAGGATATTACTCATTACTCCTCGTCCTTCACGCCCTGCATCTTCTTCAGGGGACAACCACCCTTGAGCCAACCCTCGACAAACTCGTCCACCTCGCCATCCAGCACGCCCTGCACATCACTTGTCTGCACGCCGGTTCGCAGGTCTTTCACCAACTGATAGGGTTGAAGAACGTAACTGCGAATCTGGTTGCCCCACGAGACGCTGCCTTTGTCGCCGTAGAAACGCTCCATTTCGGCCTTCTGTTCGTCCACGCGTTTCGCGTAAATTTTGGAGAGCAACATCTTCATCGCCGTCGCGCGATTCTGATGTTGGGAACGCTGGCTCTGGCTCGCGGCGATAAGGCCGGTCGGCAAGTGGGTGATGCGCACAGCCGTCTCCACCTTGTTCACGTTCTGGCCGCCTTTGCCACCGGAGCGGAACGTGTCCACCTGCAATTCAACCGGCGGAATCACGATGTCCGAATTGGTTTCCTCAATTTCGGCAATCACGTCCACACTCGCAAAACTCGTGTGCCGGCGCTTGTTCGAATCGAACGGCGAGATACGCACGAGGCGATGAACGCCGCGCTCAGCTTTGCAAAAACCATAGGCGTTTTCCCCGGTGATAAGCAGCGTCGCGCTCTTGATGCCGGCCACTTCGCCGGCGAGCGCATCGGTCACCTCCACCTCCCAGCCGCGGCTCTCGCACCAGCGCTGATACATCCGCAGCATCATATTCGCCCAGTCGCACGATTCCGTACCGCCCGCGCCGGCGTTGATGGAGAAGATGCAATTCTTTTTGTCGAGCGGACCGTTCAGCAACACGCGCAACTCGAGTTGTGCGAGACGCTTTTCGAACTGGTCCAGCTCTGCGTTCAACTCGGATAGCACGCCGATTTGGGCCGGCGCCGCTTCGGCTTCGCCCAATTCAACGAACACGTGGAAGTCGGCCACTTGTTTCTCCGCGGTGAGAAGCGGCTCAATCTTTTTGCGCAAGCCGCCCGCCTCGTCGATCAGCTTCTGCGCCTGCTCGCGGTTGCTCCAGAAAGTATCCGAGGCCATCAGGGAGTCCAACTCCGCTAGCCGTTTCTGCGCACTTGGGACGTCAAAGAAACCTCCGCAGGTTTGCGAGTTTCTCCGACTGCGCCGTCAACCGAGCTTTTGCCACATCAAACATACGGAGCGAAGTTATGGCTTGTCGGCTCTTTTTGCCCAGCCTTTTTTGGAACGCTCTGCCAGCAGCCACGCCAGCAGTGTTACCGTTACGCAACCCCAACCGAACCAATCGCCGTGGCGCTGATAAAACGTCGTCTTGCGGGGCCCGATGGGAATGCGAGCCGTCTTGAAACCCGCCGAGTAAACATCTGGCGAATCGCCGAAATAGATTTCGTGGAGACGCCCCTGCGCGTCCACCCAGCAAGTCAGGCCGTTATTCGTGCAACGCACCAGGGGACGGCCGGTCTCGACGGCGCGGAAAGCCGCGTTCGCCGCATGCTGCCATTGCTGCGCGCCGCGACCGAACCAACCGTCGTTCGTCAGATTCACGAGAATATCCGCTTCCGCGGCACTCTCGCGGGCGAGATGCGGCAGCAAATCCTCGAAACAAATCAACGGCGATAGAGTCGCTCCGCGCGTTGGATGAACCAGTTCAAAACGCGCTGGCTTTGTGCCCGGCGTGAAACCGGCGCCAATCGGCGTGAGCCATTTCAGGAACGGCAGCCATTTCGCCAGCGGCACATACTCGCCAAAGATCACGAGATGCCGTTTGTTGTATTTGCCCACCAAACGACCATCCGGTGCGACGAGGAACGCGCTGTTGAAATAGTCCGCCTCCTCCGATTGATCTGGCCGGCGCTCCGCGTCGTCCGCACCGAGCAGAATCGAAACGTTATTCGTCCGCGCCAAGCCGGTCACGGTCGCCAGCAGTTTATCGTCGAAACGCAGGAACCCCGGCACCACCGCTTCGGGCCAGATGAGCAGGTCGGGCTTCGTCGCCAGCGCCAACTCCGATAAATCCAACACGCGCTGGAACGCTTTCGCGTTCTCTTCCGGGTTGAATTTTATCTTCTGTGGAATGCTCGGCTGCACCAGCGCCACATTCAAATGACGCACCTCCGATTCCGTCCGCGTGACTTGAACGAATCCCCAGCCGGCCACGAACATCAGCGCGGTCATTGGCAAAAACATTTCCGCCAACCACGCCCAGCGTTCTGTTGGGCGGCGGACGATGCTCACCGCCGTGCAGAGCAGCGCGGCCGAAAACCAAACCAAGATGAACGATAAACCGAGCACGCCCGTCACGGAGGCGATTTGCACCAACGGCAATGTCTGATAATGCGAGACGCCGAGGAAGTTCCACGGAAATCCAGTCAGCAAACGGCCGCGCGCTAGTTCGAGTGCCACCCACGCCGCCGCGCACAGTAGCAGCCAGAGTTGGCGCCGGCACCAACCCGAGGCAAAAAGCGATTCCAAGATCGCGCCGCTGCCGTGTGTGGTTCCATCAGCGGAATTTGATTTTATCGGCGGCGCTAATTTCCAGCAGAGCCACACCCACATCGCCGGATAAAGCGCGCAATACGCGCTCAGCGCCAACCAACCGAGCCATGCTGTTTGTGGAAAAGGCAAATAGAGCAGCCAAGCCAGCGAACTGAGGTAATGTGCCAATCCACCCGCGTAACCAATCCGAAAGATATCGCGAGACGGTGCACCTGCTGTGGCGAGGAGCAGTAGTCCCGGCGATACCCAAGCCAAGGCAGAGAGATTGAACTGCGGGAAAGCCAGCGTGAGCAGCAGTCCGGCGGCCGCGGCGCAGATGAGGCGTTGCCGATAGGTTGCCAGTTTCAAGACGCGTGGAGCTTGCCCGAACACCTCTGAAACGCAAGCCGTGCGCGAAGACGTCATACACAATTCGCTTCCCGCATCGTATTCTTCGTTTTACGGTTTCTCACGCGTCGCGCTGTCACTTTCGCGATGCAGAATAAAGTTTTCATGAGCACACCCGTACAACTTGGCTACCGCATGCCCGCCGAATGGGAACCGCACGCCGGCACTTGGTTCACTTGGCCGCGTCGCGAGGGGATCAGCTTTCCGGACAAGTACGACACTGTTCCGCCCGTGTACGCCGAGTTGATCAAGTACCTCGTGCAGGTCGAAGATGTGCACGTCAATGTCTGGCACGCAGAGATGGAAGCGTGGGTGCGCGGCTTGCTCGAGAAAGGGAAGACCCCGCTTGCGCGTGTTCACTTCCATCACTTCCCCGCTTACGAGCCGTGGTGCCGCGACCACGGCCCGATCTTCCTCGTGCGCGAACAGAACGGAAAGCGTGAGCGCGCTGTCGTCGATTGGGGCTACAACGCTTGGGGCAACAAGTACCCGCCGTTCGATCTCGATGACGCCGTCCCGCAGCACGTCGCCAAGTTGCGAGGGCTTCCGCTTTTCTCTCCCGGCATCGTGATGGAAGGAGGCTCCATCGAGGTGAATGGCTGCGGCACGCTTCTCACCACCGAAGCTTGTCTGCTTAATCCAAATCGCAACCCGGACCTCAACAAGTCGGAGATCGAACAGCATCTCAAAGATTACCTCGGCGTGACGAACATCCTTTGGCTCGCCGACGGTATCGTGGGCGATGACACTGATGGGCACATCGATGACCTCACACGTTTCGTTAGTCCGAACACCGTCGTCACCGTCGTGGAGGAAGATCCGACAGACGAGAACTACAAGTTGCTTCAGGAAAATCTGGAACGCCTCCGTACGATGAAGGATGAGACGGGGCGTCCGTTGCGCGTGGTAGAACTGCCGATGCCCGGCCGCGTGGAACACGACGGCCAGCGACTCCCCGCCAGCTATGCGAACTTCTACATCGCCAACGGCATCGTCCTCGTTCCCACCTATCGGCACGCTAACGACAAGAGAGCGCTCGAAATCCTTCAGCGCGAATTCCAAGACCGGCGCGTCATCGGCGTCGATTCCACTGAGCTGATCTGGGGACTCGGATCTTTCCACTGCATCAGCCAGCAGGAACCGGCGTAAACCCTTGTTCTATCAAAGTAACGGCGCCGTGCGAAGGATAACACGCCGGAGAAACCGAAAGCGGACTTGACCCAAACGAGGCCGCTCACTAAGATTTGGGTCGATGATTAAAGGTGTGCGACAAGCAGTTGAAGCGGCAGTCGTAGTAGTAAGCGACGCCGTGGGACCTTGTCGTAGATAGTAACGATTTCGACAAAAACCCACGGCTGGTAACGGCCGTGGGTTTTTGTTTAGCCTTCGGCCCCAGCCCAAACCGCAAAAAAAATGAGCAAGACAACGACAAAAGCGAAGAAGCCAGCCGCGAAAACCAAAGCTGAGCTGGGACACCCGATGCTCGGCAGCGAGATTCTCGTCGCCGCGCTGGAACGCGAGGGCGTGGAAGTTATTTTCGCTTACCCCGGCGGCGCGAGCATGGAACTGCATCAGGCGCTCACGCGTTCGAAGCAGATTCGGACCATTCTGCCGCGTCATGAACAAGGCGGTTCATTCGCCGCTGAAGGCTACGCGCGCGCGAGCGGCAAGGCTGGTGTCTGCATGGCCACTAGCGGACCGGGCGCGACCAACCTCGTCACCGCCATCGCGGATGCGTACATGGACTCGGTGCCGCTCATAGCGATCACCGGCCAAGTGCCGCAGGCGATGATCGGCAAGGGCGGGTTCCAAGAGACGGATTTCTTTGGGATGACGTTGCCGGTCGTGAAGCACAGTTATCTCATCACGGACATCAACGAAATTCCGCGCATCATCAAGGAAGCTTTCCACATCGCGCAATCCGGCCGTCCTGGTCCGGTAGTGGTGGATTTCCCGAAGAATCTTCAGCAGCAACGGGCACAGCCGGTGTGGCCCACTGAGATTAACCTGCGCGGCTACCCTGCCCCGCCCAAAGCAGATGATTTGGCGCTCAACGAAATTATCGGCCTCATCGAGAAATCCGAGCGACCGGTTCTCTACGTCGGTGGCGGCGTTATCACCGGCGAAGCGAGCGCAGAACTTTTCAAGTTCGCCGTCGCGGCGCAGATTCCCGTCACGACCACGCTGATGGGCGTTGGCTCTTTCCCGGAAACGCATCCGCTCTCGCTGCGCTGGCTCGGAATGCACGGTGCGGCTTATGCGAACTGGGCTGTGAGCGGCGAATTCAAAACGCGCACGAACCCCAACGAGCCCGAGGAAAAAATCGCCGACGGCGCGGATTTGTTGCTCGCCTTTGGCGTGCGCTTCGATGATCGCGTGACGGGCAAGGTGGAGAAGTTTTGCGAGACCGGCACGATTGTTCACTTAGACATCGATCCCTCGGAGCACAACAAAAACAGGCTCGTTCACCTGCCCATCGTCAGCGACATCAAGTACGCTCTCGATCGCCTGAATCAGATGATCGCGAAGCGCCCCATTGTAAAGAAGTTTTCCGCGTGGCACGAGCAGATCGCGAAGTGGAAAATCAAAGGGCCCTTCGGCTATCATGTCACCGCGGAAATGTCGCAATCGCAGCACCTTCGCGATCACCTTCGCGGCAAAGAATCTGAGGTCATCCTCCCGCAGATGGTCATCGAGATGCTCTATGAATTGACGCAGGGCGACGCCATCATCACCACCGGCGTTGGCCAGCACCAGATGTGGGCCGGCCAATGGTATCAATACAAATTCCCGCGCCAATTCATCACCAGCGCCGGCCTCGGCGCGATGGGCTTCGGCTACCCCGCAGCGCTCGGCATCAAGGTCGCGCGCCCAGACAAACAGGTCATCGATATCGATGGCGATGGTTCGTTCTTGATGAACGTGCAGGAACTGGCCACGGCGCATATCGAGAAAATTGCCGCCAAAGCCATCATTCTGAACAATCAGCATCTCGGGATGGTCGTGCAGTGGGAAGATCGCTTCTACGCCGGCAACCGCGGCCACACCTATCTTGGTGATCCAGAGAACGTGAAGCAGATTTATCCCGACTACGTGCAGATGAGCAAAGCCTTCAACGTGAAAAGCGAGCGCGTGATGTATCGGAAAGATCTTCGTACCGCGCTCCAGCGGATGCTCGAGACCGATGAGCCCTACTTGCTCGACGTCATCACGCCGTACACTGAGCACGTTCTGCCCTTCATTCCCGCCGGCCGCTCTGTGGCGGACATGATCTACCACAAGAAATAAGCTCCGTTTCGAAACCCCTTCACCAGACGGGCGGCACTTGCCGTCCGTCTTTTTTTTTGCCACGGTCACCCCAGATTATGTCGCGATTGATCATCCTGTTTCTGGTGGCGGCCTTGGCAAGTTCAACGCTGGCTGCCGAAAACCCGTTCGACTTCACCAAAACGCCCACTGGCCAAGCGCCAAAAGGTTTCCGTAGCACGGTGCTCGGCGCGGAAAAGCCAAGCCCCTGGCAAATCGTCACCGCCACTGTTCCAAGTAAAACTGGAGAAACGAAGCAGTCGGCTCTCGTCCACCTCGGTGAAGATGCAGATGACAGCCGTCTGCCGTTGCTCATCTGTGAATCGTCCGACTACCGTAATTTCACGTTCACTGTGCGTTTCCAGATCACCGGTGGACGTGGCACACAGGCGGCGGGTATCGCGTTCCGGATGGTGGACGAGAAAAACTTCTATCTATTGGCTGTGCGTCCGAAAGATCGAAAGGTCTTCTTCACCATCTTCAAAGACGGCGAAGCTAAGAGTGGTTTGGTCGGCGAAAATATACCGCTTGCTGAAAACGGCTGGCAGGAACTCACCTTTACCGCCGATGCTGGACGCACTGCGTGGACGTTGAACGGCCGCAGCTACGATCTCACGCTCGATCCCGCGACGGCACCAATCTTCCTCACGGGCAAAGTCGCCTTTTGGACGCGCTCGGATACGCGTGTGCAATTCACCGAACCGCGCGTGACGGCGAAAGAAGCTCTGGCGCAGATTGTCGTGCGCGAAACGCTCGATGGTGACGATAGCCTCACGGGACTTCGCGTTATCGCCGCGGCGAAGGAAGGTGCCGAACCGCGAGTGATTGCCAGCCATGACGAAAAAGCAGTTGGATCTCCCGCTGAAAAAACCGCCAAGGACGCGCTGTTGAAGAGTAAGAATTATTACCTAAAAACAGATAGTGCAGTCACGGTAAGTCTGCCTTTGCGTGATAAAAACGGCGACACCATCGCCGCGGCGCAAGTCATCACACGGCCCTCCGCTACGCAAACCGAGCAAAGCGCTGTTAACTACGCACTGAAAGTGGTGAAGAAACTTGAGTCGAGATTGAAGACCGCCAAGGACTTGGCCGACTGATCCCAATCAGCGAGGCAGAACAAGATTGTTCGTTGGTACGGATTGCTCCGGTGGCGGAAGCGAGGCGGGAATGTCCGACTGCGCCGGTTTTCGCCGTCCGCCCTGCACGCCCAACCTGCCGACATCATCCACCGCGAGAACAGGCCGTTTGTTGGTGTATTCATGTGTCTGCCGCGACACCACAGTCCCGCTGTGATCGGTGATGCAATAGTTGAAAGTCTTCGCGCCATTCTGATGCAGCACGTGGAGTTGACCGGCTTGGTCCACTTGGAACTCCGGCTTGCTGAATGAGACCAACCCGCCGATGGGCGTCACGCCGAAGATCTTGAAGCCCGTGTCATCCACGACACGCACGTAAAGCCGGAGCTGGTTCGGGTGCCGTACTTGTTGAAGGACGTACTTGCGCAACTCCGGTTGCTTGGTGCTGCCAAGGGGTGTCGGCATGCCAAACTCCTGCTCCGCGATGGTTACGCCTTTGACCACGTTGATGACCTTCGGCGGGTTGGCAATGACCACCTCGTTCCACTGTTTAATCTTCACAGTGGCGCTGATGTTGTAGGGGCCGATTTGATTCATCTCGAAGAAAGGCGCTAGATCGAACCATTTGATTGAACGTGATGACGACGGCACGACGAAGATTCCACCGCCCGCAGGGTCACCGGCTTTCGCCACTGGCATCCGTTTCTGGCCGAACACCGAGAATTTAATCCAGTCCTCGTCCTGCCCGAAGATGACCGGTTGGCCGGAGCGATTGGTGATGCGTACGCCGACGTGGAGCGGTTCGTTCGGCAGGAAAGTGTCCTGCTCCGTGATCAACTCAATCGCCACGCGTTGAGCCAACCCAGTGGAAGCCGCGAGCAACCAGAGAAGCAAAATTGAAAGGGCGCGTCGCACGTACCGAATCTAGGTCAGGCGCCCGCAGACGCAACGGGAAATTATCGCCACGCTGTTCACAACACCCCGTTCATTCGGCGCAACGCCTCGGCGGCAACGCGGCTGGGCGTGATGCCTCGCAAGCATTCCAACGGAAGCTCGTAACTGCACCGGCCTTTCATGCACGGCGCACAGGGCAAATCGATACGTAGCGCTTGCTGTTGCTGGCCGTAAGGACCTGTTTGCGCTGAATCGGTTGGACCAAACAGCGCCACGACCGGCTTCTGTAAAGCCGCGGCGACATGCATCGTCCCGGTGTCATTCGATATGAGCACATCGCTCCGTCGAAGCCACTCAATCATCTCCGGCAAAGTCGTCTGACCTGTCAAATCAAGGCAGCGAGCGGCATCCACACTCGCCAGCGCCGCGCCGCGCGCCATGTCATCGCGACTGCCGAGAATCGCCACACGTAGGCGTGTATCCTGCGACAATAGACGGCGGATGGTTTCGGCGAAATGTTCAACCGGCCAACGCTTGTTCTCCCAGCGCGCACCCGGCGCAATCGCAATCCAGCGGCTACCGTCCTGCGGCCATTTCTTAACGAAGGCTTCGGCTTGCGATGCTTGTTGTGGAAGCCAATCAAAATTCAGATCGACCGGCACATCCATCGCGCGCAGCGCGGCAAGGTACCAATCCACCGCGTGGCTGTTGGCCGAAGGACGGTTGATGGTGCGATCATAGAAGCCGCGCGCACACTCGCGGTTCGTGTTCACGCCAATGCTGAAGGCGCCTTTAGCCAACCATGCGACGACGGCGCTGCGAGCCAATCCTTGCAAATCAATCACCCAATCAAACCTGTTCGCACGCATCGCGCGAATTGATTGCCAAGTGTGAGACCATCCGCGCAGCGTGTGAAATTGGCGACGGTCGAAAGGAATAACGCCCGTCAAATCTGGATCATTTTCAAGCAACGGGGCGAGGCCACGATCAATCCACCAATGGATTTGGCCCTTGGGAAACCGTCGCTTCAACAAACGGAGAACCGGCAGCGCTTGTACTACGTCGCCGAGTGAACTGGGTTTGAGGATGAGAATCTTCACGCGCGGACACGGTAATTAGCGCCCGAGTTCGAGACGTATGGCCAATCGCTCCGGCAGACCAGCTTCTCTGATTTTTCTCTGCGTGGTGGCGATGTCGTAATCGAGCCGGTGCAGCTCAATCTCGCGTTTGGCGAAATCGTAAGTCGCGTAAGATGCGCGTGGGTCGCCGTCGCGCGGTTGCCCCACGCTGCCGACGTTCACGAAGTAACGCTTGTTCTGCTCGACGACGATTCGCGTGTAGGTGCCGCCCTGGACGATTCCTTGCGGGCCTTTCTCCTGCATGAACGCGATGGGCACGTGGGTGTGGCCGTGGAAACAGACGTTCGTTGTCTGATAGCCAAAGCTCGCCGCGGCGAACATTTTATCGGTCACATAACCCCAACGACGCGGACCGTCCATGGTCGCGTGAACGATGGAGAAACTCTCGATGAGACGAATGTAGCGCAGGTCTTTGAGCCACTGCTTGTCAGCTTCGTTGAGATGCTCGCGCGTCCAGAGTACGGCGGTCGCAGCTGATTCGTTGAAGGAACTGAGGTCGATATCCGCCGAGCAATATTCGTCGTGGTTGCCCATCACACAGGGCATCTCCATTTCACGGATGATATCGAGGCACTCTTTCGGGTTGGCGTTATAGCCCACCACATCGCCCACGCAAGCATAGTGCGTGCACTTTCGCTCTTTGGCATCTGCCAACACTGTCTGCAACGCCTCCAAATTGGCGTGGATATCGGAAATAATCGCGAATTTCACAAGTGGAACTAAACCTCAATCCTATCGGACAATCTCGAAACCACGGAATTCACCGCTGGCTTCGCTCCAAAGTGCCTGCTCATTTCGAATCAAGCCCCGCAATCCTGCCTCACGAATTCCCTCTTGAAAAGCCTCCAGTTCGGTTTGGTCACCTTCAGCTACCAACTCCACGCGACCATCGGGCAGATTGCGCACCGTGCCCGTCACTTCGTAGCCGACGGCCGTCTGTTTGGCGGCGTAACGAAACCCGACGCCCTGCACGCGCCCAGCGTAAAAAACGTGGAGACGGACGCGCGGCACATCAAACCCCTTTCTTGGGTTTGTGCACCTCGTATTCGCCTTTGCTGATTCGCTTGAGGACAGTGAAACCGGCGTCGTTCGCTTTCGAGACGGAGACGCCCACCGTCGGCGAGTTGAACACCGAGAAGATTTTGCGCACCGGTTTGTGGCAGGCAGGACACTCCTTGAGCTGCGGCGCGCTCGCCGGACGGTGCAACGTGAATTTACCGCTGCAGACTTTGCAATCGCCATCGCACAACTCGTATTCGTAAATCGGCATAGCTCAATTAAACCAATCCAACGGGGGCAATCAAGAGGCCACGCAATCGGCAAACCCTTGGCGAATCGCCGCTTCATCGAGGTCGCGGCCAATGAACACAAGCTGGCTTTGGCGCTTTTCGCCGGGATTCCAGAAGCGATCAGGAGCGTTATCGAACATCATCTGCACACCCTGAAAAATCACACGTTTCGCCTGCCCCTTGATGTGGAGGATGCCTTTGCTACGGTAAATCTGCTCGCCCGACTTTCCGAGCAACTCGGCTAACCACTGCTCTGTTTTCTTCAAATCCAATGGACGGTCTTCGGCGATGACAAAGGATTTCACCGCATCATCGTGATGTCCATGATCCGCGTTGCTGTGATCGTGGTCATGGTCGCAACCGTGACTGTGGTCATGGTCGTGATTCGAATGCGAACAATGCTCGTCATGAGAATGTTCATCGTGGGACTCAGTTTCCAGCGGTATCGTCGGAGCCGCGAGGTCGCGGGACCTCACGTTCAGGATTTTGCTAACATCAATCTGCGAACGTTCCGTTCGATGAATTTGCGCGAGGCGATTCATCCGACGCAGACGCGTTGTGATCCGTTCCAGTGCCGACTCGTCCACGAGGTCGGTCTTGTTCAGTAATAACACATCAGCAAACGCCACCTGCGCGGACGCTTCGGGCGCTTCGCTCAGCGATTTCTCGATGTGACGCGCGTCCACCACCGTTACGATGGCGTCCAACCGCACGCGGTCGGCGAAGTTTTCCTGGAAGAACGTGTACGAGATCGGGCTGGGATCCGCCAAGCCCGTCGTCTCGATGATGATGTAATCGAACTTCTTTGCCTTGCTGAACAACTCTTCGATGCACTTCACCAAATCGCCGCGCACTCGGCAGCAGAGACAGCCGTTGCTCAGTTCCACGATTTCCTCGTCTGCCCCGACCAAAATCTGGTTATCAATCCCCACCGAACCAAATTCGTTGATGATGATGGCGCACTTGTATCCGTGCGGTTGCGTGAGCAGATGCGACAGCAAGGTCGTTTTCCCTGCGCCCAAGAATCCAGTCAACACCGTCGCCGGCACAATCGATTTCTTTTTCATAAATAACCATCTCCAGCCTAGCAGCGCGATGGCGGCTTGAGAAGCCTTTCGAGCCACACTTTCAACGGCGTTTCTTTCTCACAACGACTTTCTGATTCTCTTTCGCGCATTCCTTTCGTACGTTGCCGACATGGCGCTCGTGCGGATTCTTGTGGATGGGTACAGCCTGCTGCACGCGTGGCCGGAGCTAGCCGAAGGAAAGCCGCGCTTTTCCGCTGCCGCACGCGACGAATTGGTGGCCATCCTCACGCAATATCACGACGCTTCCGGAACGCCCATCAGCATCTTCTTCGATGGTGCCAATGCTCCTTCCGGCGCGCCCAAGCCGATTTCCACGCCCACTGTCGAGGTGCTCTACTCAAAATCCGGGCAGACGGCCGACGACATGATCGAGCGCACCGCGCACCGCATGAAACCCTACGGCGAAGTACTCGTCATCACTGACGACTTCGCCGAGCGCGACACCGTCATCGGCCTTGGCGGAATGGCCCAGAGCTGCGGTCAATTCATTCGCGTTCTCGCCCAATCCCTCGGTGAAATGAAAACCGACATCGAGACATTTAACCGCCGCGAGCGGGAACGTTTTCGAAAGCCGCTCTAAATCCTCTACCTGCGCGAACCTTTACGAAATCCGCAGCCAAAGCGTCTTCAGATACGCTGGCTCTTCGCGGCTAATCGGAAAATCCGGAGGCTGCGGTACGTAATGTTGCTGGAGTACGCGCCGGCCTGCGCTCTGCACCGAAGCCGTCACCATCGCGATGAAATCCTCTGGGCGCACGGCCGCGGCGTTGGTCGACGCGAGCAACACGCCTGCTGGCCGAAGGAGTTTCAATGCCGCGTCAACCAACCGACCGTAATCTTTCTCCGCTCGAAACACGCCACTCTCTTTCGACTGCGAGAATGTCGGTGGATCGAGCACGATGGCGTCAAAGGCCCGCCCCTTCTTCGCGAACCGTCGCATCCAGTCGAACGCGTCGCCATAGATGAAATCGTGCGCCGCCGCATCCAATTCGTTCAGCGCGAAGTTGCGCCGTCCCCAATCCAAATATTTTCGAGAAAGATCGAGGCTCGTCACGCGCGCGCCTGCAGCGGCGGCGCAGACTGAGAAACCGCACGTATAGGCGAACGTGTTCAGCACTTCCCGGCCAACCGCTCCGTCGGTAAACAGCGGAAAATCTGCCGCGACGTGGTTCGCAATAAATCGGCGTCGGTTATCACGTTGATCCAGAAACAAGCCAACCGAGTAGCCCTCGTTGAAACTGAGTTCGAAGCGCACACCATTTTCGCGGATGGCAAAGCGTTCCGGCGCCGCTTCACCTAGTACGAGCTGCGGTGAAGCCTCGCCCGTCGTCGTTTTCCGAACCTGTCGCGTGAGCGTTTTGTGATACGCGCCGCGCAAGATAGGAACCGCGACATGTCCGACGGCGACTTGCTTCTCAGACGTGTCACAGATTTGGGCAAGCAGGATTCGTTGGCGCTCGTTCAGTGGTTGTTCGATTTGTGATAAAATGAATCCTTCGAGCCGTTCCACGTACCAACCGGGCCAACCGTCCGATGCTCCATGAATAATGCGAAAAGCATCCGTTTGCAGCGGTTCAATCGCTGCGGCGCGCAAGGCCAGTCGCGCATCGGATTCAAAGCGCGGCGGGACAGTGAAACTCAGCGACTCACCGCTGGCGGGATGTTTGAACGTCAGTTCGGCGGAATGAAGATGCACACGCGCCGTAGATGTACCGCCGTAGAGCGTGTCGCCGAGAATAGGAAAATTGTTCTCCGCGGCGTGAACGCGAATCTGATGGGTGCGACCAGTTAGCGGCTCGGCTTCGACAAGTGTTCGACTATCCACACATTCAAGCACACGGAATCGCGTCTCCGCCGATTCGCCATCACGAGAACTTCCGTAACGATCGCCTTGGCGCGCTATATTCGACTTCGTCGTGAATTCGCGCTGCGCCACTTTGCGGTCCGTGAGCAGTAGATATTTCTTTCGCACCTCGCGATTGGTGAATTGCTCCGTGAGCGAGCAGTTCGCCAACGGAGTTTTACCGAAGACCATCACGCCGCTCGTCTCTTTGTCGAGGCGGTGGATGATGGCAAGCTCGGCCCAGCGTGGTTCTCGATGACGCAGCCAGTCGTAAATACCTTCGCCGGCATACGGGCTGGGCGCGTGAGTGTTCCAGCCAGCCGGCTTGTTCACCACGAGCAGATGCTCGTCCTCGTGAATGACGCAGGAGGGCAGGCCAGCCGACATTTTATTTGAGGATGGAACGTACCGCGCGCAAGAGCATGATCGCTTCGCGCTCGGAGCCGATGGTGATGCGTAGGTAATCACGCGTCTCAACGTAATTGAACCAGCGCACGAGAATCTTTTGGGAACGTAGCTTTTCCAGCCATTCGCCTGCCGGAAAATAGGGCGGCTTTGCGAAAAGGAAATTCGTCTGGCTCGGCAACACGGCGAAGCCAAGTCCCGTTAGTTCGCGACGCAACTGTTCACGTGTGGCAACGATGCGGCGGAAGTTCTTCCGATAATGCGGCAGATCACTGAGCGTCGCCAATGCGGCAACTTGCCCGAGGCCATTCACGTTGTAGCTGTCTCGAACCTTGTCCAGCGCCGCGATGAGCGCAGGATGCCCAATGAAATAGCCCACTCGCTGGAAACAAAGCGAGTAAGCCTTGCTGAATGTGCGCGAAACCAGAACGTGCGGAAACTCGAGCGCCAGCGCCAGCGCATCTTCCTTCGCGAAATCGACGTAGGCTTCGTCGAGAACTGTCACACCTTTCTGCGCTTTGCAGAGCAAGCGTAATTCCGCGCACGAATAGCCGCGACCTGTTGGAGCGTTCGGTGTGGTGATCAATGACAGTGCCGCTTTGAAATCCCATTGACCGCCACGCTTCAACTCGCGTGTGGAAGGCAAACTGAAATCTGCCGGCAGCGGTACGGCGTTTCGCTTCGCGCCGTGGATGTCGGCGAGAACAGGATAAAGCGAGTAGCTTGGCGTAAAGTATTGAACCATCAACCGCGATGGACTCACGGTCCGATTTGCCTCCGGCTCGACAAAAGCCCGCGTCGCCAGACCAAGCAGCTCATCCGAGCCGTTGCCGATAATGATATTCTCCGGCCCACAGCCATGGAGCTTGGCGAGTTTCTCACGCAGCGCCTGCGCGGATGGATTTGGATAAAGCCGCAGCCGTCCGTCCACAGCCGCTTTTATTGCGCGCAGAACTTTAGGCGAGGGCGGATAGGGATTCTCGTTGGTGTTGAGTTTGATCAACCCTCTGATTTTCGGTTGCTCACCCGGCACGTAGGCGTGGAGTCGCTCGACGAGTGGACGCACCAGTTTCATTTGCGCTCCAATCGAATCGCAGCAGAATGACCGTGCGCATCCAATCCTTCGATCGCAGCGAACTGTTCCACTGCGGCGAGGGACTTCTTCAACGCAGCAGGCGTGTATTCGACAATGCTCGTGCGCCGCTGAAATTGGTCGACCGTGAGGCCCGCAAATGAAGCGCCTGCGCCGCCCGTCGGCAGCGTGTGACTCGGGCCGGCCACGTAATCGCCGAGCACCGTCGGCGAGTCGTGACCGAGGAAAATAGCACCAGCGGTGATAATTCGTTCCGAAACCTTTCGCGCGTTGCGCGTCATCACCTCGCAATGCTCGGGCGCAAGTTGATTGGCGAGATCAATCCCCTGCTCCAACGATTTCACTTGGATAAGCCAACCGTTCGCGGCGAGAGCCTTGGCGATGAACTCGCGACGCGTTCGCTTCGGAAGCTGCTTCGCGATCTCTTTCTCGACGGCACGGAGAAGTTTCAATGACGGCGTGACAAGCCAGACGCGCTCGTGACCGGAGCCGTGCTCGGCCTGCGCGAGCAAATCGGCGGCGGCGAAGCGTGCATTGGCTGTGTCGTCGGCGAGCACGAGCACTTCACTCGGACCAGGCAGCAAGTCCATCGCGACTTGGCCAAAGAGAAGGCGCTTGGCGGCGACCACGTAAGCGTTGCCGGGGCCGAAGATTTTCTGCACGCGCCGAATGGTTGATGTGCCAAACGCCATCGCAGCGATGGCTTGCGCACCGCCGACTTTGTAAATCTCTGTCGCGCCAGCCATACGCGCGGCGTGTAGCAGTGCCGGATTCACATTCCCATCTTTACCGCACGGCGTGCAGACGACGATTTGAGGACATCCGGCGGCGCGAGCAAGCGTGATGGTCATCAACGCGGTCGAGGCAAGCGGTGCTTTACCGCCAGGAACGTAGATGCCGACACGCTGGAAAGGGTCAAACTTCTCGCCAACTTTCGCGCCCTGAGCGTTGCGAACGGACCAGTTTCGGCGCAACGAACGGCGGGCGAACACGGCGATGTTTTTCCCCGCAAGCGCCATCGCGGCACGCAGCGGTTCCTCGACGGCGAGCGCGGCATTGAAGAGTTCGGCGCGCGAAACCGTCAGTTGCTCGACCGTGAGTTCAGCTCCATCAAAACGCTCAGTGAATTCGAGAAGCGCGGCATCGCCTCGGGCGCGTACGGCCTTCAGAATATCGCGGGCACGCTGCTCAATCTCCGGATCGAACAAGCTCGAGGTATGCGTCAATCGATCGAGTTTTCCGGCGAAACCTGTGTTGGTGTGGCGAAGGACATTCATCGCGCGGCGAGGCTAGGAGATGCGCTCGCAAAAGTCAAAGCAGCGCGCTTGAAATGAGGGACGGCACCTCATAGGCTGGCGCCACGTTCGCAGTAGATGATTTGTACGTGAGCCAGATTGTAAATATGAACCCAGTGAAACAGTTCGTCGTGGACGCATTATCCGTCCGAGTGTACGGCCAGCAATCGGAAATGGCCCACGGCGCCGCACGTGAAGTGCACGCCTATCTCTGTGACACAATCGCTCAGCAAGGTCGCGCGCACGTGATTCTCGCGACGGGCAATTCCCAGCTTCTGTTTCTCTCCCAACTCGCCGCGATGAACGGGTTGGACTGGTCGAAGATCACCCTTTTCCACATGGACGAGTACCTCGGCATTTCTCCGTCGCACAAGGCGAGCTTTCGCCGCTATATGCGCGAACGAGTCGAGACTGTCGTCAAGCCGGGCAAGTTTCATTATTTGGAGGGCAACGCTGCTGAACCGATCAAGGAATGCGAGCGCTACACGCGGTTGCTGCGCGAGAAGCCGATCGACCTCTGCTGTCTCGGCGTCGGCGAAAACGGGCACATCGCCTTCAACGATCCGCCGGTGGCTGATTTCGCTGATCCGCTCGCGGTGAAGATTGTGGAACTCGATCACGCCTGTTGCATGCAGCAGGTTGGCGAGGGGCACTTCCCGAGCCTTGAGGCCGTGCCGAAGTATGCGCTCACGCTCACCATTCCGATGCTCTGTTCGGCGAAAAAGATGATCTGCCTCTGTCCTGAGAAGCGAAAGGCGCAAGCTGTGAAAGACGCGTTGACCGGGCCGATCAGCACCGCTTGCCCCGCATCATTTCTGCGCAAGCAGGCGCACTGCACGCTGCTGCTCGACACCGACTCAGTTAGCTTGCTGTAATCGAGTCTGCTACGAAGTCGCCGGCGACCTCTTCAGCGCCAGCTCGGCCTTCACTTCTTTGATAAGCCGCTCCAAACGCTGACCATACTCGACGAAGTTGTTGAACATCGCCTGCTCGGGTGCGACGGAATGCGCGTCGTGGAAGACGACGGTCATGTGCGGTTCGATTGAGATTCCTCCATCGAAACCATTCGCGAATGCATCCTTCAAGATGCGGCGGACAGCGCCATCGCCTTCACCGGGGAACGTGTAGTCAGCGTCGTTCTTGGCAGGATTCCAGACGCAGTCCTTGATGTGGATGTGCGCGACGTGCGCTTTCACGTTCGTCCAAAACTCCCACGGATCCTGCTTCGGCCACGGCTTTGACTTCGCGCGGTCGGCGTTGAAAATCGGGTTGGCGGTATCGAAGACCCACTTCAAACCCTGCACCTTCTCGATCAATTCAAGACCGTGCTGCCAGCTCATCCCGCCGTGGTTCATGCAGTTCTCGTGCACCGGCTGAATGCCCGCGTCGAGGAACATCTTGGTCACCTCACGCACGCGATCGAAAACGACTGCCGGTGTCTGCTCAGCATCATCAGCCGGCTTGTAGCTCATGATGCGGACAAACTTGGTGCCGAGCCGTTGCATCCGAGGAATGGCGCGTCGAACCTCAGCGAGCGTCACGTCGTGGGGCGTCGCGACCGTCTTTGCCCAGTTGCAGATGGTCGAGCCAAAGCAATAGACCGACAGGCCGGCGGCGTGCAGTTTGCCAGTCGCGATATCGAACGCAGCGTCGGGGATGTCATGATAATTGGCCTTCGGAAAACCCGGCACCTCGACTGCGCGCGCCTCGATATGTTTCCAACCCAGCGCCTGCGTCACCTTGATCTGGCCGTCAATCGTGACAGCTCCCTCATCCGCAATTCCCATTAGAATCATAGTTTTCTCCAGTGCTCCAATCGCGGAGCAAACGTGTTCATTAACTGTTCAACGCGTGAACGACTTCGTGAAATCTTCGGTCGAAATTCCGACGACCTTTTTCTCAATCTTCGAGCCAGCAATCAATTCGCTGAGTTTCTTCTCGTAAGCCGCACCGTCCATCGGCAACTCGACGGTCTGACCGATGAGCGAAGAATAGAGCATCACATTCGCCAACTCAATGGAGCCGAGTCCCTCTTCCCCGGGGCAATTTAGTGGAGTGCCGTCGAGAATGGCATCCACAAAACTCTGCATCAGCACCGCGTGCGGCGCTTCTGCGTTTGTGATCGGGATGTCAATCTGGTGCACCTCTGGCCGCGCAAAGCCGATCTTCGAGGTCTTGTTCCACGTATCGGCGGCTACTTCGTTCCGCGTGAAGGTGAGCGTGTCTTTCTCCAGCACAATTTTGCCGCGCGTGCCACAGATCTCAAAACGGTTCGTGCCCGGAAGTTCGCCAGTGGAACTGACGAAAACACCGCTTGCACCGTTCGCCCATTCGAGGCTGACCGTCACATTGTCTTCCACCTCGATTTCGTGAAACCGCCCCAACTGACAGAAGCCACGCACGCGCGCCGGCATTCCGCAGAGCCACTGGAGCATGTCGAGATTGTGCAGACACTGGTTGATGAGCACGCCGCCGCCCTCGCCTTTCCACGTGGCGCGCCAACCGCCGCTCGAGTAATACGCCTCGCTGCGAAACCAATCAGTGTTGATCCAATTGACGCGAACAATCTGTCCCAGTTCGCCGTCTTGAATCAGGTTGCGAATCTTCGTGTAACGCGGTTCGGCACGGATCTGGAACATCGCTGCGAACTTCACTTTTGGATGCGCCTTGGCCGCGGCGATGAGCCGCTCGGCATCCGCTTTGTGAGCGGAAATCGGTTTCTCAACCATCACGTGCACGCCGGCTTCAATGGCAGCAATGCCAAGCGTGGTGTGCTGGTAATGGGGCGTGGCGACAATCACGGCGTCCACCTCACCAGAGCGGATGAGTTGCGCGGCATCGCCCCAAATCTTGACGCCCTTTTCCTTGAAGCTCTCCAGTTTCTGCGGCGACGTGCTGCAAACGGCGACCAGCTTCGCGCGCTTCACTTTTCCAGTCAGCAAATAGTCGGCGTGGAATTTGCCGATGTTGCCCATCCCGATGATGCCGATGCGAACCGTGCTCATTGTTATGAGTATCGCCGCCGCTTAAAAAGCAGGGCAAGCCTTTTTGCCGATTTGCCAACTTTCAGATGAGGCTCCATCCTGTCCTTGGAACAATGAATCGTGCCCGAGCCAAACTCATTCTCACGATATCGTTGGCAGCGATTGCGATCGTGCTCTTGATGCCGCTGCATGAACCCGGTCTCGCTCTGGCCAAGCGTGTTCTCCGCGCCAAGTTCAACGACGTGCAGCAAATCACCCCGCGAGAACTTTCCGCGTGGATAGCGGACACGAACCGTCCTGCCCCGATTCTGCTCGATGTACGTGAGTCGCCCGAGTTCGCCGTGAGCCGAATTGCCAATGCGCGACGAATTAATCCGCAGGACACCGCTTCCGACCTTCTCTCCGCGCTTCCCGCCGACCGCTCAATCGTCGTGTATTGCGCGGTTGGTTATCGTTCCAACAAGATGGCGCGCCGACTGCAAGCCGCTGGAATCACCAACGTCTTCAATCTCGAAGGCTCAATCTTCGCGTGGGCCAGCGACGGGAATCCGATCGAGAACGACGCCGGAGCGACAAATCGGGTTCATCCGTTCAATTGGATGGGGAAGAAACTTCTCGCGCCGGAACATCAAGCGGACGTTCCTTCACTCCGCCACTGAGAATCACCGCAGCAGCCACATCAGCAGCGGCGCGTAGATGAGCGCGGGTAGATAGTTGGCCAACTCTACCTTCCTCACTTCGAGAATAATCAAGACGATGCAGAGCACGAGAAAACCGCCGGCGAGATTGATCGAGTCAAGTAGCGCCTGCTGTTCCATCAAAGGCTGAAGCCAGCGCGCGAGCAGCGTGAGTGTGCCCTGATAAATCACGAGTGGCACCAGCGAGAGCAACACGCCCCGTCCGAACGTCGCGGCGAAAGCGATCGTCGCGAGGCCATCCATCGCCCCTTTCAGCGCGAGGATTTTGAAATCACCAGTCAACCCATCTTGAAGAGAACCGAGAATCGCCATCGGACCCACGCAGAAGAGCAGCGTGCAGGTCACGAAGCCGTCACTCGCATTCGCCGTGCCGGCCGTTTGCGCTTTGGTGAAACGCTCTTTCGCATACTGACCAAGCTTGTTCAAACGGCGCTGTATCCCGAGGAGATGCCCTGTAAAATTACCGAACATCAATGCGATGAGAACAACCGCGCACAACTTCGCGATGTAAAGAAAGCTGCCGCGAGCCAACGCTCCCTTCAGCCCATCCCACAGCATACTGCCGGCGGCGACGATGGTGAGGACGGCGAGAAGCAGTTTGATGCGTCGCTGGTTTGCAGGCGAAATCCGGCGGTTTGCGGCGAGCCCGATTGCGCCGCCAACGAGCACAGCTGCCGCGTTGATGATGGTTCCCGTCACGCTTTCAGTTCCGCCGCGATCTGCTGCCCCAACTCGATCGCTTCCTTTACCACGCGCCGCGCTTCAGTTCGCCGCGCCGGCCCGTTCTGGAACGACACTGCGCGCATGCGAATTTGGTGGCCGATCACTTCGGCATATGCGCCGACAGGCGATTGGCAACCGCCGCCCATCGCGGAGAGAAAGGCTCGTTCAGCAATCACGCACTGCTGCGTATTGAAGTGATTCAACCGCTCGCAGATGGTCGCGATCCGCTCGTCGTTCTCGCGGATTTCGATACCGATGGCACCTTGCCCAACGCACGGCAGCATCTGTTCTGGCTCGAAGTAGATGGCGAGCAAACCGTCCGGCACAGCGTCACCGACAAGGCGGCCATCCGGCTTGATCTGAAAATGAAGCCGCTCGAAACCTGCGGCAGCAAGAATGAGCCCATCCAACTCGGCGCGCTCGTCGAGCTTTTGGAGCCGTGTCGGGACGTTCCCGCGAATATCCACGACCGTCAAATCTGGGCGTAACGCGAGCAGTTGCGCTTTGCGCCGGGGGCTGCTGGTGGCGATGGCCCAGCCTTTCGGTAAATCTTTGACGCCAGCTTTCGGCTTCAGTCCACGCCTCTCAGCTTGCCCCGGCGTCCACTCGACAACGCTCTGTTTGGTGGCGATCTCCCGCAGATATTCGGCATCGCGATAAACCAACACGTCACGCACATCGGCGCGGTTACCAACGGCGCCGAGCTTTAGACCGCTCGGCAATTCGGTGGGCAGATCTTTCAGACTGTGCACTGCAAGATCGGCATGATGCTTGAGCAACGCGACCTCGAGTTCTTTTGTGAAGAGACCTTTCGGCAGACTTTGACCTTCTTGATTCAGAGCCGCGGTCTGGAGTTTGTCGCCGGTGGTCTTGATGATCTTGATCTCGAAAACGAGCCGCGGAAACGCTTTGCGGCATTGATCATAAATGGCGTTGGCTTGCGCAAGAGCGAGGGCGCTCCCGCGTGTGGCGATGATAAAGGGGCGTTCTGGCATTTCAGGAATGGCCGCAAGCCGGCCGGTTGAGAATGTAATTCTGCGGCGCGCGCGTGACGAGGCCCGCGGCTTTCTCGCGGATGATCTGCTCGCAATGCGCGATCTCCTCTTGGCGCTGCTTGAGATAATCGGCCGCAATGGTTTGGAGGTCGTCGATGTTGTAGAGGTAAACGTTCTCGAGAAAGTTCACTTCCGGTTCGATGTCGCGCGGTACAGCGATATCCACCAGCAGCAGCGGACGGTTTTCGCGCAGCTTCATCAACGGCGCGAGCTTCTGGCGGTCGAGCACGTAATGCGGCGCGGCCGTGCTGCTGATAATAATGTCCACCGCGGCAAACTCGCTGTGCCACTCGTCGAAATGCACGGCGCGACCACCCAGTTCGGCGGCCAGCGCCACGGCTCGTTCGTGAGAACGATTGGAAACGATGACGCTGTGCGCGCCACGGCTTAACAACGCGCGCGCAGTCTTTTCGCCAGTCTCGCCGGCGCCAATCACCATCACCTGACGCTCGGCGAGTGAGTCGAAAATCTTCTCCGCCAACTCCACGGCAACGGCGGCAACGGAGGTGGCCCCGCGCTGAATGTTCGTCTCGGTGCGGATGTGCTTGGCGACGTTGAACGCGCGCTGGAAGGCTTTGTTCAATCGGCCGCCCGTGTGCTTGTGCTGCAGCGCGAGGTCGTAAGCTTTCTTCAACTGCCCAAGAATCTCCGTCTCGCCGAGAACCATCGAATCAAGTCCGCTGGCAACTTTGAAGAGATGCTCGATGCTTTGCGGCTCGGTCAACCCATAGAAGACGCCCTCCTCGACGTCTGGTTGATTCTTGTGGGTGCGAAGAAATGATTTCAGGCGCGCAATCAAATCTCGGCCATCGCCATCCGCAGCCGCGTAAATCTCCACGCGATTGCACGTCGAAAGAATCACAGCCTCGCTAACTCCAGCGGTCTCGCGTAGCTGCTGCAGAATCTCCGGCAATGCCGATTCCGCGAGGGCGAAACGTTCGCGAATCTCGACGGGCGCGGTGCGATAGCTGATTCCAAGTGCGACGATAGGCATGGTTCAGCGTTGGTGAAGCGGAGAGAGCAAGTACACGCCCCAAAAGGTGAGCAGTACAAACAGGAAGCTAGCGAGAGCGCCCCATGCGAAACGCCGGCCCGTTTGCTGATGCCGCCAGTGAAGGACCAGCAGCACGAGATAAAACGCCCAGACACCGAACGTCCAGACGACCTCGGGGTCACCGCTGAAATACACGTTCTGTTTCTGTTTTAGGTAAGCCATGCTGGTCGCCAAACCAGCCGTGAGCAATGCGAATCCAACCCAGAGGAGACGGTCAATCGCGACTTCGAGTCGTTGCAATGAAGGCATCAGCGAAGAGATGGCGCGGAGTTTGTTAAACTTCAGGTCGTGCTCTTGCACCAGATACATCGCGGCGGCGGCGGCGCTCAGACCAAACCCACCGAAGGAGAGCAGGAGCAGCGCCTTGTGCAGACTCGCGAGGCCGCCAGAGAAGTCGGGCTTCGGCCCGTGCGGCGGATCGAGCGCGGGCATCAGCGCAAAAATTCCCATCGCGAATAATGCCGGCGAAATGAACGCTCCAAGAAAGCGAAGACGCCGCCAAGCGCCGAACACAAGGTAGGCGAGCACGACGGTCCACATAATGAACGCCGTCGCTTCGTAAAGGTTGTTGATGGGGCAACGTTCGAGTGTGAAGCCGCGCTTGGCCATCGCAACGGTGTGGACCACCAAACCCGCGGCGAGGAGGGAGTAGTTCACGCGGTTATCGCGCCGAAAACCTTCCCGCCAAAGGAAGAGCGAATAGATCATGCTCACGCCGTAAAGAGCTACGGCGATGGCGAATAAAACTTTATCGTTCCAAGACACAGTCCAATCGCTATTGAGCCACAACACGAGGCAAGTTGCAATCGTCGCTTCACCCGCAAGCCCATGGGCGTTTGACGCTATCCTTGTTTTCGAACCGTCGCCGATGTAAAAAATAGTTCCATGTTTAGGCGAATCGCATCCTGTGCCTCGGCGCTATTGGCCGCGGCTCCGCTACTCTTCTCCGCCCCCTCCTACGCGCCGTCGAATCAAATCCCGCCGCCAGTCTTGCGAGAGTTCCGCGGAGCTTGGATCGCCACCGTCGGGAACATTGACTGGCCCTCCAAGCCGGGGCTTTCCACCGAACAACAGAAGAGCGAACTACTCGCCATCCTCGACCGCGCAGCACACCTTCGGCTCAACGCATTGATCTTCCAAGTCCGCACCTCGTGCGACGCGCTTTACGCATCCAAGCTCGAGCCGTGGTCGGAGTATCTCACCGGCAAGATGGGTCAGGCACCCGAGCCTTTTTATGATCCGCTCGCGTTCGCCGTGGAGGAGGCGCACAAGCGCGGCATCGAATTGCACGCGTGGTTCAACCCCTATCGCGCGCGCTATCATTCAGCGAAGTCGCCCATCGCCGCATCGCACATCAGCAAAACCAAACCCAGCTTCGTGCGCACTTACGGCAAATACCTCTGGCTCGACCCCAGCGATCGCGATGCGCAGGAACACTCGCTCGCCGTCATTTTAGATGTCGTGAAACGCTACGATGTGGACGGCATCCACATTGACGATTATTTCTACCCATACAAAGAGAAGGACAGCGCCGGACGGTTGATGGACTTCCCCGACGACGCGAGTTGGAAACGCTCCAGCATGGCTGGAAAAATAAGCCGTGACGATTGGCGCCGTGAAAACATAAACTCATTCATCCAACGCCTTCACACCGCCATTCACGCCGTGAAGCCGCACGTGAAATTCGGCATCAGCCCTTTCGGAATTTGGCGTCCAGGTTATCCCGAGAAAATCAGAGGCCTCGACGCCTACGACGCGCTTTATGCCGATGCGCGCAAATGGCTCCAGAACGGCTGGCTCGACTACTGCGCACCGCAGCTTTACTGGGCCATCGAGCCGGAAGCGCAGAGTTATCCCGTGCTATTGAAATGGTGGAGTGAGCAGAACCTCAAGGGCCGACATCTCTGGCCCGGCAACAATTCCGCACGCGTCGGCAGTTCGTGGAAGCCGGAGGAGATTGTGAACCAGATCGCGCTCACCCGCAAACAGTCGGGCGCCACCGGGAACATTCATTGGAATGTCAGTTCGCTGATGTCAGATGCAAAAGGCTTGGCCGCTACACTCGCGACACAGGTCTACACGCAACCCTCGCTCGTACCCGCCTCGCCGTGGCTGGACAAGACCGCCCCGCCCCGCCCCGCTGTCACGCTCCAGTATGACGCAGCGAAAGATCGTTTCGAGATGCTGTGGCAACCGATCGAGACCGAGCCCGTTGGCCGCTGGCTAGTTCAAACCTGTACCGACGGGAAATGGGAATCGTTTGTCGCCGCGGCATCCAGCAAGTCTGGGAACATCGTCAAAAGCGGCGGCCGTTTTCCGGAACTCGTCTCACTGATCGCCGTGGACCGCGCGGGCAATATCAGCCCCGCTGCCGTGTTGGAACATCGTTCGCAGTGAACCGCGTTCACGCACTCCGCGCGCCAAAGACTTCCTGAATCGCCTCGCGCATGACGGCGACCATTCGCCTCATCTGCTCCAGTGTTGTGCAATACGGAGGCATCAACACGAGCACGTTGCCAATCGGTCGCGTAAGCACACCGCTCCGCATCATCGCCTCACAGACGCGGATGCCCGCGCGCGCGCGTAGATGGAACGGTTCGCGCGTTCGCCAGTCGCGTATCAACTCGATACCAGCAATGAGACCAACCTGCCGCACGTCACCCACGTTTGGCAGCGACCAGAGTGACTTGAGTTCCTCGCGTAGTGTTTGCTCAAGCTTGCGCCGCGCTCGAATGCCTGTCGATTTCTCGAGCAAATCCAGACTAGCGAGCGCCGCTGCCGAACCGAGTTGGTTACCTGTGTAGCTGTGACCGTGGAAGAACGTTTTGAACTCTTCGTATTCGCCTAGGAACGCATCGAACACCGGCTGCGTCGTCAGCGTCGCCGCCATCGGCAGATAACCGCCGGTCAATCCCTTCGCCAGACAAAGATAGTCCGGTTCAACATTTTCACGCTGACAGGCGAATAGAGAATTGGTTTTCGGATTTCGGCTGCCAGCTTTTGTTTCAATTGTCCCAACCCC
>CAMASG010000026.1 GCA_945860945.1 Akkermansia muciniphila | reverse complement strand
GCGGTCGCGGTGCTGGATAAAGAAGGCAAGATCGTCGCCAGGCTCGGCCTGAACAAGGCGCCCGGCGAAACCGGCAACAATAATCTGGAACCGGCCAAGTGGCGTCCGGGTTTTGTCACCGCGCCGCACGGCGTGGCGTTCAATGAGGCAGGCGACATCTTCGTGGCCGAATACAACAAGTTCGGTCGCGTGCATCGCTTCAACAAGCAGTAGGCCGCAAGAAGAGCCGACAGAAGGAGTCCCGTCTGCAACGGCTCGGCAAAAACATCGGCGGCTACCGCGGCGAGACGATTGATCTCCGCGCGGTGATGGGCGAGGTCGAACAGGCCGCGCTCCGTCACGGCTGGCAAATCGAATCGTTTCCTGTGGCGGGCGATTTCAGGTTGCTCGCGCTGCACCGTGCGTCCGCCGAGCCGAAGCGCCGCGTCTATCTCTCCACCGGAATCCACGGCGACGAACCAGCTGGGCCGCTCGCCGTGCGCCAGTTGATCGAGGAGAATATGTGGCCGGCGGACACGGAGCTGTTTCTTTGTCCGTGCCTGAACCCCGCCGGATTCGCTTTGAACTCGCGTGAGGACGAGCGCGGCCGCGATCTCAATCGCGACTACAAACATCTCGAGACGGACGAGATTCGCGCGCACGTCGCGTGGCTCGCGCGCCAGCCCATGTTCGATGTCACGTTCTGTCTGCACGAAGATTGGGAGGCGCGCGGCTTCTACCTTTATGAACTGAATCCTGAGAAGCGTCCGTCGCACGCCGAGCGCGTCATCGCGGAGGTGGCGCGCGTCTGCCCGATTGATCCCTCGCCGGAGATTGACGGCCGGCCTGCGCGCGGCGGCATCATTCATCCGGAGCTGGATCCGCTGAAGCGGCCGCAATGGCCCGAAGCGTTCTGGCTCGTCCAGCACAAGACGAGATTGAGCTACACGCTCGAAGCGCCATCCGATTTCCCGATGACCACACGCGTGGCTGCGTTGGTGACGGCCGTGCGCGCGGCGTTGGCGTCAGTCTAAAGCGCGACGAGAGGAGTCGTCCGCGTCAACAGCGCTAATGATATTTCCAGTTGCGTTGCTTGCCTTGCGCCAGCCATTCCAACGCAGAGGCGATGCGTCGCTGGCGGGTCTCTTCGCGCTTCGCTTCGGTGATCCACTCGATCTAATCACGTTGGCAGCTGGGCGAAAAAGCGTCGAAGGTCGTTTGTGCCTTCGGATGGGCCGCGAGCGCCTTTTTGAAATAGGGCCGAACGGCCGCGGGTTTGCGCGGTTGTTTCTTCGCAGTGGGAACTTTGACGCTCTCATAGTTGAGCTTCACCGCTTCACGAATGTAGTCGCGCAGGATGTCGTCGGCCGGCAGTTGCTTCACATCGGTCAGTCGCGCGATGTCCACGCGTGATGAGCTGTCGCCGCGAAAGAACCCGTGCGGATCGCTCATCGATTTGGTTTTCCAGAAAAGGAGACGGACGTGCCCCTTGAACGCCGCCATACCGGCCACGTTGCCTTTGTGAAGGAAATGCGGCATGCCCCATTTCACGCCATCCTCGATTTGCGGACAGGCTTCGCGGAACAGCCGGCGCAGCTTTTTTAGGATGGGTTGAGCAAAGGGCGCGGCCTTGGCGATATAGGGTCCACCTGAGGCGAAGTGTTTTTCATAACGAGCAATCGACGCGATGAACTTGAAGGATTTTGCGGCGCGCTCTTTTAGATGAGCAGCATCTTCACACCGGCGACGAGCAGCACCACGGCGAGCACGCGGCGGATGGCGAGTTGATCGAGTTTGCGGCTGCCCAACTCAGCGCCAATCCAGCCACCCGCTCCGGCGGCGAGCAACCACCACGAGATGGCCGGCGGCACCTCGCGCACCGAGGCGACATGCCCGAGCAAGCCGGCGATGGAATTGACGAGGATGAACGCCGCGGCCACGCCCGAGGCGCGGCGTGTTTCTTCCCACTTCATCATGAGCAGCAACGGGCTGAGAAAAATGCCGCCACCCACGCCGGTGAGGCCAGAGAGGAAGCCGATGCCTGCGCCGAGCAGCAGCGAGAGTGCGCGTCGCGGTGACTGCACGTCGGCGTCGGTGACGAGTCGGGGTTTTAGGAGCAGGCGCACGGCGGAGTAGAGCAGGACCCCGCCGACGATTCGTTTGTAGGCCTGATCTTCCAGCTTGAGACTTCCGCCGAACGCCGCCATCGGGATGGACGTGAGAGCAAACGGCCAGAGCGTTCGCCACGAGAAGAAGCCGGCCTTGGCGAATTTCGCCGTGGCGATGCTGGCGACGAGGATGTTCAACACCAGCGCCGTCGGTTTCATCACAGCGGGTGCGAGGCCGAAGATCGCCATCGCGGCGAGGTAACCGGATGCGCCCGCGTGGCCGACCGTCGAGTAAAGCGCGGCGGCGATGAAAATCAGCGCGGTGAGCGCGATGACAGCCTCCGGATTCATTGCCGTTGAGTGAAGCAGCGGCTGCGACCGCGGTGCAATGTTATTGCGTCACGTACGCTTCCATCCCGACGCAGGAGCAGACGGGATTGCGATCGCCGAAGACGTTGTCGATGCGGCCAACGCTCGGCCAGAATTTCTGCTCGTGCAGCCACGGGGCAGGGTAGGCCGCCTGTTCGCGCGAGTACGGCCGGTTCCATTCGGTGGCAGAGACGACGTCCGCTGTGTGCGGCGCGTTCTTGAGCGGATTGTTCAGCTTGTCGAGCGTGCCGTTCTCCACAGCCGTCATCTCGGTGTGGATGGCGATCATCGCGTTGCAGAAACGGTCGATCTCCTCCTTCGATTCACTCTCGGTCGGTTCCACCATCAACGTCCCGGCCACAGGAAATGAGAGTGTCGGCGCGTGGAAACCAAAATCCATCAGCCGCTTCGCGACGTCCTCGGCGGTGGTCGCTTTGAAACCGCGCAGATCGAGAATACACTCGTGCGCGACGAGTCCAGCGTGGCCTTTGTAGAGAATCGGGAAGAACGGATCGAGACGCTTGGCGATGTAGTTGGCGTTGAGGATGGCGAACTGCGTCGCCTCAGTGAGGCCCGTCGCGCCCATCATCGCGATGTACATCCACGAGATAGGCAGGATGCTCGCGCTGCCCCACGGAGCGGCCGAGATTGCGCCGATCGGTTCTTCGCCGCCGAGATTCACAATGGGATGGCTCGGCAGAAACGGAACGAGATGTTCCGCCACACCGATAGGGCCCATGCCGGGGCCGCCGCCGCCGTGCGGGATGCAGAAGGTCTTGTGCAAGTTTAGATGACAGACGTCCGCACCGATGAAGCCGGGCGAGGTGAGGCCGACCTGCGCGTTCATATTCGCGCCGTCCATGTATACCTGACCGCCGTGGGCGTGGATGACTTCGCAGATTTCGCGGATCGTTTCCTCGAACACGCCGTGCGTGGAAGGATAGGTCACCATTAGACAGGATAGGTCGGCCTTGTGCTCGTCGGCCTTGGCGCGAAGATCGGTGAGGCTGATATCGCCCTCGGCATCGCACGCGACGGGCACGACAATCATTCCAGCCATCACCGCGCTGGCGGGATTCGTGCCGTGAGCGCTGGCGGGAATGAGGCAGATGTTGCGTCCGCTCTCGCCGCGGCTCTCGTGCCATTTGCGGATGACGAGCAGTCCGGCGTATTCGCCCTGTGAACCGGCGTTCGGCTGGAGCGACACGCCCGCGAAGCCGGTGATTTCAGCGAGCCACGTCTCCAGCTCGTTGAAAAGCTGCTGGTAGCCCTGCGCCTGACGCACTGGAGCGAACGGGTGCAACTTAGCGAACTCCGGCCAACTCACTGGGAACATCTCGGCGGTGGCGTTCAGCTTCATCGTGCACGACCCGAGCGGAATCATCGAGTGGCAGAGGGAGAGATCGCGCGACTCGAGCTTGCGCAGGTAGCGCAGCATCTCGGTCTCCGAGTGGTACCGATTAAAAACTGCGTGCTGGAGAAACTTGCTCGTGCGCGCGAGTGGCGCGGTGAATTCAGACGAAACCGTGGCCGCGATTTCGTCGACGGCGAACGCCGCAGCTTTGTCGTTGTTCAAGATTTGCCACAGCTCTGCGACGTCCGCAGCGGAAGTCGTCTCGTCCAGTGCGATGCCGATGGCGCCGTCACCGAGCACGCGCAGATTGATGCGATGTGCCTCGGCGATTTTCACGATTTGCGCCACACTGGAGCCCTTCAATTCGACGCGAAGCGTGTCGAAGAACGTCGCGTGTGTGATGCGGTGGCCGAGTTTCTCGAGACCGGCCGCGAGTGTTTTCGCGAGCAGATGGAGTCGCGCGGCGATGGCTTTTAATCCATCTGGTCCGTGATAACAGGCGTAGAGCGCAGCCATATTCGCGAGTAACGCCTGCGCGGTGCAGATGTTGCTCGTGGCTTTATCGCGGCGTATGTGCTGCTCGCGTGTGCCGAGCGCGAGGCGCAGGGCGGGCTTGCCGCGAGAGTCTTTCGAGACGCCGACGAGACGGCCGGGCATCTGGCGTTTAAAGGCGTCGCGCGTAGCGAGGAAGGCCGCGTGCGGTCCGCCGTAGCCCAGTGGCACGCCGAAACGTTGAGATGAACCAACCACGATGTCCGCGCCCCATTCGCCCGGCGGTTTGAGCAACGTGAGCGCGAGCAAATCGGTGGCGACAATGACCATCGCTCCGCCTTCGTGCGCGCTGGCGGCGCAATCGGCGCGGTCGAGCACTGCGCCCGCCGTGTCCGGATACTGCATCAAAAGCGCGAACACTTTCTCGCTGGGCGACTCCGAGTAGCCTTGTTCGTCCACCATCTTCAAGCCGAGCGTCTCGGCGCGCGTGCGCACCACTTCCCGCGTTTGCGGATGGCAACCGCTCGAGACGAGAATCGTCCGCGCGTCGGGATTTTTACAAAGCGCCTTTGCCATCGCCATCGCTTCGGCGGCAGCGGTGGCTTCATCGAGCATCGAAGCGTTGGCGATTTCCATGCCGGTGAGGTCGCAGACCATCGTCTGAAAGTTGAGTAGCGACTCGAGGCGACCCTGCGAAATCTCGGATTGATACGGCGTGTACTGCGTGTACCAACCGGGGTTCTCGAGGACGTTGCGCTGGATGACGGGCGGCACGAGGCAATCGTGGTAACCCATGCCGAGATAGGAGCGGAAGACTTGGTTCCGCGCCGCGATGGAGCGAAGGCTAGCGAGCGCCTCGTACTCACTGAGCGCCGGCGGCAAATTAAGCGAACGGCCGAGGCGAATGCCCGCCGGCACGGCAGTGTCGATCAGAACGTCGAGCGAGGGCAGGGAAAGGGCTTGGAGCATCGCCACGGTCTCGGCGGCGTTGGGGCCGATGTGGCGTCGGAGAAAATGGTCTGGGTGCTGCGTCATCGAGTCAACTTTCTTGGTCACGGAATTCTGCGGTGCATCTGGCGCGGTCACAAACATAGCGCGAGAAGGTAAAGGGCGTGCGCACCGAGGCAAGCCAATGTTGTTGAGTTGCCATTCACAAGTCGAGGCAATCATTGCCCGAAACGGGCTTTACCGATAGATTTTGTGTGTGCCAGTTCCAATTATTTCCGCGGCCCAGATGCGCGCTTGGGAACAGGCGAGTTGGGCTGCCGGACGTTCCGAAGAGGCGGTGATACGTGCGGCGGGTCGTGCCGTGGCCGAGGTGGCGCAGCGTTTGGTGGGAGCGAAAGCGCCGATGCTGGTACTCGCCGGTAAAGGTCACAATGGCGACGACGCGCGATTCGCAGCGGAAGGATTAGCCGCAGATCGAGTGCGCGTGATGAACGTTACTGACCCGGTCGCGGCCGCAGTGGAGTTGCGCGGATTGATTGGAACGAAAAACCTAGGACTGATCATTGATGGGCTTTTCGGTATCGGCTTGAACCGTCCTTTGGATGGGGCGTGGCGGGACTTGGTAGAGTTGGTGAACGCTTCACAGGTGCCGATGCTCGCGGTGGACGTGCCGAGTGGATTGAACGCGGACACGGGCGAACCGATGGGCGCAGCAATCCGTGCGGTGGTGACGGTGACGTTCGGTGCGCCGAAGATAGGACTGGTGCGATCGGTGGCGGCGAAGTTCGTGGGGCGACTGGAGGTCGCGTCGGAAATAGGATTGATCGAGTGTCCCCACGTGGCGGAGTTGAACTGGACATTGCCGGAGGATTTCGGCGGATTTCCACCTGCGCGACCGGTGGCGAGCCACAAAGGGACTTACGGACATCTCGGCATCATTGCGGGCAGCCTCGGCTATCATGGCGCAGCGGTGCTGGCGACGCGTGGCGCGCTGCGAGCGCAGTCGGGGTTGGTGACGCTGCACGTCCCGGAGAATGTGTACGTGCCGATTGCGGCGCAAACGCAGGCGGCGATGGTGCGTCCGTGGTTGCCGGGCGAATGGGAGTCGGAGGATTTCAGTGCGGTGCTGGCGGGACCGGGTTTGGCGAGTCACGACCTGCCGCCGAGTTTGGGCGAAGCCGTACTTCGCACGTGGCAACATTCGCCAAATCCAGTCGTGGTGGATGCGAGCGCGCTCGACTGGCTCCCGCCGGGGACGACGCGCGCGGGCGCGGTGCGGGTGTTGACGCCGCATCCGGGCGAGGCGGGGCGATTGCTGGGCACAACGGCGGCCGTGGTGCAGGCCGACCGCACCGCGGCGCTGCGAGAATTATCTCGGAAGTTCGGCGGTTGTTGGGTGGTTCTCAAAGGTCACCAGACGCTTGTGGGCCGTAGCGAAGGTGACCTGTTCATCAATCCTTCCGGCAATCCATACTTGGCGCAAGGTGGCAGCGGCGATGTGCTGGCCGGCTACGCGGCAGGGTTGCTTGCCCAACCGCGGTTGCAGACCGATCCGCTCACGGCCATTCGTTTCGCGGTGTGGCAGCACGGGGCCGCAGCGGACCGTTTAGAGAGTGAACGGCGCGCGTGGGGAGTGGAAGAACTGGCGACGACGCTGGGCGAGACGCACTAGGTTTTTTGTTTTGCTGGGGCGTCGGATTTGATGTCTATTCGTCCGCAGCAATGCGCCGTGGTTTTTTTCAAAATCTACTTTTCCTTCTCGTAACGTGTATCGCGTTGCAGGCCACTGATTACAAGCTGGTGGATGGGACGGTGTTGTCTGGCGAACGGGTGGTTTCGGCGAGTGACGCCGGCGTGGTGCTCGCGTTGGCGGATGGCAACATTTCCAACCGCACGGCTTGGAACAAGTTCAGCCAGGAAGCGCTGAAGAAGTTCGATGCGGAGTTCGTAACCAACACACGTGTCACGGCGCAGACGAAATTTCTCATCAAGAGCCTCATCCGAGTCGAACCGCTGCCGAACCCCGGTGCGACGAATGAGATGGAACTGCCGTTGCCGGTGGTGCCGGAAGTGATCAAGGCGCCGCGGCCGCCGTTGACGAAAGTGGAGGGATTCGAGCGTCCTCTGGCGGACCCCTCGTTCTTCGCCGCGATGTCCAGTTCCATGGGGGTTCTTGCTGTGCTGATTGTGTTGGCGGCGAACTTTTTTGCGGCGTTTGAAATCGCCATATACAAACACCGTCCGCTGGCTCTGGTGATGGGTGTGAGTGTGGTGCCGATCATCGGGCCGCTGGTATTTCTCTGCATGCCGGCGGCGAAGGAGGGTTCATCCAAATCCGTGCCCACTGCGGAGGAGCCGTTGCGCGAGGTGGGCGGTCAGAAACAAGCAGTCGCTACGGCTGCTCCCCAGAATCCCGATTCAGTCTTTTACCGACCGGGTGAGGTAACGATCAATAAACGTTTCATCGAAACGAAGCTCGCCGGTTTCATGAAGATGGTGCCGACGGGCGATTACAAAAATCTCTGGCTAGCCGTTCGTACCGCAGATGGCGAGTTTTGGACGCAGAACATCACCAAGATCACGCAGGAATCCATGACCGTCAAAACGCCCGTCGAGAATGTTTGGGATCATCGGGAGGTTTCCTATTTTCAGATTCAGGAACTAGAAATTCGCCGCTGGGTGCCTGAAGAAACATGAAATACCGCACCATTCTCCTCTTCGGCGCGCCCGGTTCCGGAAAGGGAACGCAGGGTCGCATCATCGGCAAGATTCCGAGCTTCTTCTACTTCGCCTGTGGCGACGCCTTTCGCAACCTGCGCATCCACGATCCGATTGGTCGCACCTTCATCGACTACTCCAGCCGTGGCCAACTTGTGCCCGACGAGCCGACCATTGAGCTGTGGAGGAAGACGATCAAGGCCGCTGAAGTGGACGGCAGTTTTCTTCCCGCTACCGACACGCTTGTGCTCGATGGCATCCCGCGTAATCCGCGCCAAGTCGAGATTCTCAAGGAGTTCATCGACGTGCGCGCCGTCTTCAACCTCGCCTGCGCGGACACGGTCAAGATGATCGAGCGCCTCCAGCGCCGAGCGCTGCGCGAGAACCGCCTCGACGACGCCAATCTTGATGTGATCGAGAAGCGATTCGTGACCTACGAGCGGGAGACCAAGCCCGTGCTCGACTGCTACGATGCGAAATTGGTTCACGCCATCGACTCGACACAGGAACCGGTGAACGTGCTCACGAACATTCTCGATATCGTGGTGACCGTGTAGCGTTCACGCGCCGCGCGACCTGTCTCGGTTTTCATTCCCCGAATGATGCGCATCGTTTTCATGGGCACCGCCGAACTGGCCTGCGCGAGCTTGCGCATGCTTGTGAACGAGCGGGTAAGTCTTGATGCGGAAGTGGTCGCGGTCGTGACGCAACCTGATCGGCCAAAAGGCCGTGACTTGAAGTTGCAGCCGTCGTTCGTCAAACAGACTGCCCTCGAGCTTGGTCTTCCCGTCCTCCAACCGGACCGCGCGCGGAGTGAACCGTTTCTCGCCGAGTTGCGCGCGCTGGCACCCGATCTCATCGTCGTCGTCGCCTACGGCCAGATTCTGCCGCCGACCATTCTCGATTTGCCCCGCCACGGTTGTCTGAATGTTCACACATCAATCCTGCCGAAGCATCGTGGTGCTGCGCCGATTCAATGGGCCATCGCCAATGGCGACGCCGAGACCGGCGTGACAATCATGAAGATGGACGCGGGCCTCGATACCGGTCCTATTCTCGCCATTGAGACGACACCGATTTCCGCAACCGACGACGCGCCGGGGTTGCACGACCGTCTCGCTCAACTCGGTGCGACGCTTCTCACTCGAATCATTCCCGATTACAGCACCGGCCGTCTTGTGCCGCGTCCGCAACCAACCGAAGGCGCGAGTTACGCACGCAAGATTACAAAAGAGGATGGAAGCCTCAATTGGACCCAGCCTGCTCGTGTGCTTTGGAATCATCACCGCGCCTTCACGCCGTGGCCTGGTAGCTACACGTTTCTGCCGGGCGCAGACAAAAACCGTCTACTCAAAGTCTCACGGATGGAGCTCGTGCAGGCTGCGGGGCAGTCGGGTGAAATCCTCGCAGCGGACAAGAGCGGAATCGTGGTTGGCTGTGGTGACGGCGCGTTGCGATTGCTGGAGGTGCAGCGCGAAGGCGCGCGAAGAGTGACTGCTGCGGAGTTTCTTGCCGGCTTCCCGCTTCAACCGGCGCAGCGGCTCGGCTGATTTTCAGCGGCCGCCGATGACGTTCGCCGGCACCAACTCCAACTTAGTTTCCGCGTGGTGCGGATCACCGGGGCCCGTGGTCGTGGCTCGAATCATCACCGGCATTGCGAGTGGACCGAGGTCTTTCGAGAATTCCAATTGCAGCTCGCCGGAGCTTTCCTTCGCAGCTAATTCGAGCGAGCGAGCCTGCAGACTCTTCAAGTGTTCTGGAAGTATCAGCTCGATTCTCACGGGTTGGTTTTCAAGTGTGCGGTCGCGTCGCACCACGATGCGAAGAGCAGTTTTGCTGTTGGGCGTGGCCGGCACGGTCGCGACTTCAGTTTCAATATGCAACAGGTTCGAGCTCATCACCGAAATCATCTGGTCGTTTTGCTCGTTCGAAGTGTAGCTGATGATGTGCTGCGTTCCATCGTGGTCGATGAAGATTCCCATCGTCATCAACTGCGAGCGACTGGTGCGCCCCACCTCCATCCACGGCGGGAGCGTGATGGGGAACTCGAATTTTTCCGCGCTGGTGGGGATGTTGATGGCGGAAGCGCGCGCACCTTGAAGATGGCGGCCTTGCGTGTCGGCCAATCGCGCGGTGAGCGGACCGGTGAAACCGTTGCGTTCGAGTTGGTATGTCCGTCGATACACGGCGCCACGCGGGTGATTCGCCAGCAAATAATCGCCGGTGTGACGGAAAGGCGTGGGAAGCGCCACGGCCAACAACACGCTGTCGGGGACTGCGGTGGCGAAAGGTGCGTCCAACTTCGCCGCACGGAGTGTGCTTTGATCCGCAATCGTCGCGCGACCGCGGATGGCCAGCGTACCTGCGGCAATCTTCGTCGTCTCCGTTGTGAGGAATTGAAGATCCACTCCTGCGGCTTTCGCAGCGATGAGTGTGTTGGTCGCAGTCACGCCGACCGGCAATCCGAGAGCCTCCAATTCAATCGCGCCGTCGAATCCGCCCATTCGTTCCACATTCACGCGCAGCGTGGCGCGTGGGGCATTGCGTGTGGGTTTCGCGCCGGCTTTCTGCTGCACACCGCGAATCACTGTCACAGCATCGACGGTGAAAGTGAGGCGAAAATCCGGTGCGGCCGCTGCGGCGGCGGCGCGCAGGCGATAGGCGAATTGAGGTCCGCCGCGTGACCGGAATCGCTCGGTGACACGTGCGATGTAAATGCCGTCAGCAGGCGTTTTGAAAGTCAGTTGCGAATCGGTCAGGCCGGCTGCGGAATCGTCGTTGCGCGCCAGTTCTTTTCCGATTTGATCATGAATGGTGAGGATGGAATCAAGCGGGCTGCCGAGTCGAGCCGCGAGCAGATCGAATTGAATCGTCTCGTTTTGTTTCGCGGTGAAGGCCCATTCGTCCACATCGCCGGGCGTGCTGATTCGGCCGTTGAAGATGGCGGGCAATACGTGCGGCGGTTTAGTAGCGTTCGCGGAAGCGGCTTCGAGATGCTCCGGCAACACGTCGGTGTGCAGCTTGATGTGGCCGGCGTTTTGTCCGGAAAGGTTGAGAGGATGAAGCTGTACGGAATCGCCATCCGCAGGGAGAGCGATTGAAGTGGTTTTTACAGGCAAGGCGCGACCGGTGAGCTCGAGTTGGAGCGGTTTGCCGCGTTGTCCGCCGAGCGGGAAATGAGCGGTGACACACGGTCCGCGCCGGAGCGTGAGGCGATAGATGTAGTGCTGCAACCCGAGGGAATTCACATCGTGGATTCGCACTTGGTGAAGTCCGTCGCGGACGCATTCGAAGTGGATACTGGGATCGGCGCCGCGCCGGTTTGTTTGCACGGGTATCTCGCGACCGGCGGAATCGGTCACGCCGAGCCGCGCTTCCAACGGCGAGCCGAGCTCTTTCGCCACGACTTCGCAGGAGATCGTTTCGCCGGCTTTGGCGTGGAAGGCCCAGATATCCACGTCCTCGCGCGGGAAGATGCGGCCGTTGATGGTGATGGGCAGGGTGACCTCGACGGGGATCGGCGCGCCGTCCGTCTCTTTCTCGACGATTTCAGGGAAATCACCGATGACGAACTTCATCGCCGGCGTCGCGCCCTGTGAAGTCCAGACGCGCCAGTGGCGTGTGCCAACGAGCGCGTCGCTCGCGATCTTCACCTGACCGGCGTGGTCGCGCGGGTAATTTTCAGCCTGCTGCGAGGCGGGTTGCGGGATGACCGGACCTTCGAACCAAACCGTGTTCGTTTCACGGACGGTGTCGCCGGCAATCACGCCGGAGCCGAGCATTTGGAAGCGAGCCGTGCCATGGAGGTAGTGCCCGCCGACTTTGAAATCCACGGTGGAGCCACGCTGGCCGCCGGCGGGGAAGATGTAGGAAACGCTCGGCGGTTCACCGCGTGCGATGAGGGCGGTGCAGAAGATGAGTGCGAAGAGGATACGAAAGCTCACAGCAATCAGAGCAGTTCGCGGATGATGCGCCCGTTGTTCGTGAGCGCGATGGGCCGACCCTCGGGCGTGTGCAGTTCGTCCTGCGGATTCATGCCGAGTAGATGGTAGGTCGTCGCAGCGAGATCTTCCGGACCACAGGGGCGGTCGGCGGGGTCCTGCGCCCAGCGGTCGCTCGTGCCGAGCACGCGTCCGCCTTGAATGCCACCGCCACCGAGGGCGACGGTGAAGCAACGGCTCCAATGGTCGCGTCCGGCGTCCTTGTTAATCTGCGGCGTGCGGCCGAATTCGCCCGTGACCACCACGAGAGTGCGTTGCAGCAGGCCGCGATCGGCGAGGTCGCGGAAGAGGGCGGCCATCGCGAGGTCGAACTTCGGCATCAACTGATCCTTCAGCGCACCAAAGTTCCGGTCGTGCGTGTCCCAGTTGGAATGCTCGACGGTCACGCAGCGCACACCGGCCTCCACGAGGCGGCGGGCCATCAGACAGGATTGGCCGAGAGTGTTGCGGCCGTACTCGTCGCGCAGTTTCTCGGACTCTTCTTGAATGTTGAAGGCACGCTTGGCTTCCGGCGACGTCATCAGGTCAATCGCGCGTTGCGAAAAGGAGCTCATCTGTTTCGCGCCCGCGTTGGCATTCGCCTCGGCGGATTTCTGGAAGCGATCCACTTGACCAAGAATCTCACGTCGCGCGGCGAGTCGCGCGGGGTCGAGCAACATCGGCGGGGCGAGGTCGGGGACGGAGAATCCGGGCGAGCTCGGGTCGGCATCGATGACGAACGGTACCGCCGACGGACCGAGATAAGCTCCGCCGCCGCTGGGGTGCATCGTCGGCAGACAGACATACGGTGGCACCGAACCCCGCGGGCCGAGCTTTTGGGCGATGGCCGAACCGAACGAGGGTTGCTGATTGTTCGGCTTGATCCCGCCATTGAAGCCAGCCACCGGATGATAGCCGGTGAGCATGTAGTGGTCGGCCTCGCCGTGGTTGGCATTACGGTGGGTGAAGGAGCGGATGAGCGAGAACTTGTCCATCTGCCGGGCGATCCGCGGCAGGTACTCGCAAATCTGGATGCCGGGCACGTTCGTGTTCATCGGCTGGAACTCGCCGCGGATGTTCTCCGGCGCGTCGGGCTTCAGGTCAAAGGTGTCGATGGTGCTCATCCCGCCTTTGAGAAAGACGTAGATGAAGGACATCTCGGACTTGCCGGCGAGCGGCGTCGGGGCATTCGCAGCGAGCGCTTGCTGGCGAAGCAATGCGGGCACGGCGAGGTTCATGCCGAAAAGTCCGGCGACACCCACGCGCAGGAAATCCCGGCGCTGCACGCGGTCACAAAAGAGGCTCGGGGCGATTAATCGGTTCATAGGCTCCAGTGGTTTGGACGTGGCGCGGCGGTTCCCATTCAGCGTCATTTCAATGGTTGTGGACGAATTCCAGCGAGTTCAACAGGCCCCACACGAGATCTTCGGCGGCTTGCCGGCGTTGCGAGACACCGCGCTCGAGATGGCGGAGAGCGGCGGTCTTTTCGGTGCTGGTCGGAAAACGGCTGAAGAACGTGAGGTAAAGCTCCTCCACCAACGGTTCGTCCGCGCGGTGTTCGCGGACCAATCGAGCCACGGTGCCGCCTTCGTGGGCGAGCTTGCCTTGCAACTCGGGGGAGTTCATCAGGTGCAACACCTGCGAGATGCTCGGGCCGGAGTTGCGCTCGCATTCGCAGGCCGAGGCGCGCTGGGGTCGGCCGAAGATTTTCAGGAAGTAATGGTCCACCTGACTGTCCCAAAGCTGAATCGCGCGTTGGCCGGCGGGAACCCCCTCAAACTTCTCCGGCACGCCGGTCGCCTGACTCACGGCGTCGAGCAGCACTTCGGACGGCAGGCGGCGGAGGAGGGCGCGGGAATAGTTCTGCTCGTCCTGTTCGTTGGCCGCGTTGGGCGTCGCGGAGAGCTGATAGGTGCGCGAGGCGGTGAGAGTGCGGATGAGCTGCTTTAGATCAAAGCGCGTTTCAACCACGTGCCGCTCCAGTGCGTCGAGCAGCGGGGGGTTGCTCGCAGGGTTTGTCGCGCGGACGTCGTCCACGGGTTCGACGAGGCCGCGTCCAAAGAAATGCGAGACCATTCGGTTGGCGAGATTGCGAGCGAACCACGGGTTCTCGGGCGCGGCGAGCCACGTGGCGAGTTGCTGGCGTCGGTCGCCTTCCGGTGTCGTTGCCGGCATCACGCCGCCCAATGGATACGGATGAATCGGCTCGCGAGTGCGCGGATGCGAGATTGTCGGCGAGCCTTCGGCCGTCAGCAGTTCGCTGTTCGCGCCTTTTTTGTAACTGACCTGCTGGAAGAACGACTGCATCCCGTAGTAATCGCGCTGGCTCCAGCGGTCGTACGGATGCTGGTGGCACTCGGCGCAGGCGATGCGGATTCCGAGAAATACCTGCGCGACCATTCCCGACATGTCGCCGGGGCGTTTGTTGACCTTGTAAAAATGACCGGCGGCAGCCTCGTCCAACGGACCTTCAGCGGTGAGCAAGTCGCGTGCGATGCGGTTGAACGGTTGGTTTTCCAGCAGCGCGCCGCGGATCCATTGATAATAGGCGAACGCGCCTTTGTGTCCGAGCGCTTGGCGATCCACGCGGAGCAAATCGGCCCAGCGCAACGCCCAGTAGTCGGCGTATTCGGGGCGCGCGAGCAACGCATCAACCAGTCGCGCGCGGCGGTCGGGGCGTGTGTCGGCGAGGAACGCGCGGGTTTCCGTGGCAGTGGGAGCGGTGCCGATGACGTCGAAATACGCGCGGCGCAGGAAGGTCGCGTCGTCGCACAAACCGGATGGCGCGAGGTTGAGCTTGCGCAATTGCTGGTCCACGAGCGTGTCGATGAAGTTGAAGGCCGGCACAGCGGTCGCCGCTGCGGTTGTGCCGCTGCGTGGAATCAGGATGCGACTGGCCGCCACGGAACCGAGGTAACGCGCCATCACGGCGGATTGTCCGGCGAGATTGCCGGTGCTGATCACGCCGCGAGCATCCACACGCGCCAAACTTTCGTTGTTCGATTGGAAGATGCAGAGGTGCGTCACGTTCTCTTTGGTGCCATCCGTGAAAGAGGCAATCACGCGCAGCGGCAATTGGGAGTTCGCCGCCACCACGTGCTCGGCCGGTTCAATCTGGATACTCGCGACACGCGCGTCATTGGTCGAACCGAACGGCGCGCCGGTCGAAACCCATGTGCGCATTGTTTCGTAGGCGGATGTTCCGCGCAGGATGCGTGCGCCGCCGGCGTGTGGGATTTCGCCGGAGATTTTGCGCAGCAACAAACTGACATCCGGCGCCGATGCCGAGATGCGGCGGCCGCGGCTTTCATATGCGAGCGCCGAGTGGTCGGCGACTGGATCGTAACCGAAGACGGAGAGCTTGAAACCATTCTGCCCCTCGGCTTTGCCGTGGCAACTCGAGGCGTTACAACCGAACCGGCTGAACAGCGGCGTGATGTCGCGCTCGAAATTGAGCGTGCGCTGGCCGGTCGGCTTCGCGCTGACAGGCGCGGTTGCCGGTTCCGGCTTTGCGAAGAGCAGCGTGGGCAGAGCGGCGAACGCAAACAGGAACAGAAAATGGTGAGCAGCACGCGACATGGTCAGGTGAGGATTTCCTTTATCACATCGCCGTGGTCGATGTCGAGGCGCTTGCGGCCGGGCACCTCAAGTTTATGCGAGTCGAGGCCGAGCAGGTGAAGCGTCGTGGCGTGGATGTCGGTGACGTAATGGCGATTCTCGACGGCGTGGAAACCGAGTTCGTCTGTCACGCCGTGCGTGATGCCGCCTTTGACGCCGCCGCCGGCGAGCCACGCGCAGAAGCCCTGCGGATGATGGTCGCGACCGTCGCCTTGTGCGCCCGGCGACCGGCCGAACTCGGTGCCCCAGACGACGAGTGTGTCCTTGAGTAGGCCGCGTTGCTTGAGATCTTTGAGCAGACCGGCGATTGGTTTGTCCACCTCAGCGGCGAGCTTGGTGTGGTTGGATTTAATTCCACCGTGAGCGTCCCACGCACCGCCACCGGAGTTGCTGCCGTGGAAAAGTTGGACGAAACGCACGCCGCGTTCGACGAGTCGTCGCGCCACGAGACATTGTTCGCCGAAGGGTTTCGTGTTCGCTTGATCGAGTCCGTAAAGGCTCTTCGTCTCCGCACTCTCTTTGTCGAGCTCGACGGTCTCCGGTACTGCGGTCTGCATCTGGAAGGCGAGCTCGTAGGATTTGATGCGCGCGCGCAGATCTTTGTCGTCCGGATACTCGATGCCGGCGAGTTGGTTGAGCTTTCCGAGTAGACTCAAATTCTCGCGCTGCTCGGCGAGCGTGAGCGCGTTCCCAGCCGGCGTGATGAAGGGGAGGGGATTCTTCGGATCGGTGCCGAGACGCACACCGCTATGTTCGGGCCCGAGGTGAGAAGCGCCGAAGGTCCACGTGCCGCCGCAGCATTCGTTGGTTGGCTGGCCGAGCACGACGAACTCCGGCAGATTCTCGTTCAACGTGCCGAGCCCGTAGCTGATCCAGGAACCAATCGTCGGCAAGCCGCCGTCGCGCGGATGACGGCCGGTGTGCCACGTGAGCTGTGCGCCGTGATCGTTATGAGCCGTCCAAAGCGAGCGCACTACGGCGAGGTCGTCGGCGCATTCGCCGATGTGCTTGAACCAATCGCCGACCACCAATCCCGATTGGCCGTACGGCTTGTAGCCGGTGTTGAGGCCCATGATGGTTTTACGGCCGCCATGCGCAGGATTGGCCTCGGTGATGCGGAGCTTCTTCGGGTCCATCACGTCCTTGTACGGCGTGTCGTCGATGGATTTTCCGGCGTATTTCGTCAACTCCGGCTTCACGTCAAAGCTCTCGACGTGGCTCACGCCGCCACCGAGAAAAATCCAGATGACCGATTTCGCTTTCGGCGTGAAGTGCGGTTTGCCATCCGGAGGATTAAAGGTGGTGGGCGCTTCGCCTCGCGCGACGCCGTCTTTGAAGAGCAACGCACCGAGGGCGAGGCCAGTGAATCCCATGCCGGTATCGGCGAGAAACGTGCGGCGACTCACGCCGGTACAGCGGGGATGGTTGAGAGAGTTCATCGCACGGTGACGAAGTCGTTGTGGTTGAGAAGAACGAGCGCGAGGTTTTCGCGTGCGCGTTGAATTTGAATGGCTGTGGCCGCGGGTGTGGTCTTGGTGTCGACTGGCTCCGCTTTCTTGAGGAACTCGCGGCAGATGGATATCTCATCGGGGCGCGGTTCGCGTGCGAGCGTTCGGCGATAAGCGGCACGGATGAAGGCGTCCGGTGCGGTCGCGGCAGCGAGGTCTTTCGCCAAGGCGCGGGCTTGGTTAATCGCGAGTTCGCTGTTGGCGAGCGCGAGAGCCTGCTGCGGTTTCACCGTCTGTTTTCGCTCGTAGCATTCGCCGACGTTGGCGCTGTCGAAGATTTGAAGGAACTCGACCTCTTTCTCGGCGGCGGTGCGCAGATAAAGGCTGCGGCGGCGCGAAGTGAGGCCGAGCTTGTTATCAATCTCGAGTCCGCCGCGCGTCATGTCGAGTTGGCCGGAGACGAAGAGCAGATTGTCGCGCACGGCTTCGGCCTCGAGTCGGCGAGAACTCATCCGCCAGAGGAAACGGTTGTCGGGATCAATCTTCGCGTTGGCGACGTCCGGTGTGGAGGCCATGCGATAAGTGGTGCTGGTGACGATGAGGCGGTGCATCGCCTTCATGCTCCAGTCGCGTGCCATGAATTCGGCAGCGAGCCAGTCGAGGAGTTGCGGATGGGTCGGAGCGCGGCCGTTCGCGCCGAAGTCGTCCACGCTCGGCACGATGGCCGCGCTGAAATGGCGGAGCCAGATGTGGTTCATCGCGACGCGCGCGGCGAGCGGATTCTCCCGATTCGCGACCCATTTGGCGAAGGCGAGACGCCGACCGGTGCTGGTGGCGGGATGGCTCGTGATGACACGCGGCTTGAAAGTGTTTGTGGCAGGAGCGGCCAACTCCTTCATTACTACAGCGAGAACTTTCTCAGCTTCGACGGTCTTTTTCTTGGCCGCGTCGAGTTCCTTGCTGACTTTGTCCTGCGCCGCTTTGTCGGTCCCTTTGGCGGCGGTATCGTGTTTGGTTTGCGTGTCGGCTTCGGCTTTCTTCAATGGCAGAAGTTTCTGACGTGCTTCGGCAGCGGCAATCTGGCGCTGAATGGAATTGGCCTCGGTGGCGAGCTTCGTCCAGTCGGCCGTAGTTTTCTTACCGTCATCTTCGAGAGATTCGAGACGGAGCACGAGGTCGGTGCTTTGCTGACGGAGCTTGGCGAGATCGAGAAGCAACTCCGCCTCGGCGCGGTCGTTCGCAGACGCTTCGGGCTTGAGTTTGGTGAGCGCGGCTTGCGCGTCGGTCACAGCTTTCTCGGACGCGGCGCGTGTTTCCTTCAGCACAAACTCGCGCTTGTCCGGTTGCGTGGCGAGACGGGGCAAGGTGACGGGCTCGACCTTGAACGTGCCGCCGAGCAAGGCGAGCGCGCCGGGAGCGATGGGCGCGTTAGTGAGTGGACGATGCTCGTCGCCGCGCTGCAGCAGATGCGTTACAGCCGCGGGTTTCGCGTCGTAGATGCGCGCGAGGCCGGCCTTCATCGCGTCCGGTTCGCCGGGCAGACGATCGAAGCGCACGTCGTGCGGTTCGAAGATCGCGCGGATCTGATAATACTCACGCTGCGCGATCGGGTCGGTCATGTGGTTGTGGCATTTCGCGCAGCCAATGGTGAGCCCGAGGAAAGCCTTGCCGGTGTGAGCGAGCGTGTCCTCTAGCCATTTCTCGCGGCTGTAGCGCTTGTAATTCCTCACGAGAAAACCGGTCGCGCGCAGAGCGTTCTCGTCTTCGGGCGCGAGCTCGTCGCCCGCGAGCATCTCGATCACCATCCGGTCGTAGCCTTTATCGCTGTTGAGCGATTCCACGATCCAGTCGCGCCAGCGCCAGATGTGGGGCGTGCTGTCGCGGTACTGATCGTTCCAGCCGGACCAATCACTGTAGCGCCATACGTCCATCCAGTGCCGCCCCCAACGCTCGCCGTGACGCGCGTCCGCCAGCAGCCGGTCCACGACTTTCTCGTAAGCATCGGGAGAAGTGTCTTTGAGGAAAGCGTCGAGTTCATCCGGCGTCGGCGCGAGGCCGGTGAGGTCGAGGTGAACGCGGCGCAGGAGAACTTCCTTGGGCGCCTCGGGGCGCGGCTTGAGCTTCAAGCGCTCGTGTTCGGCAGCGACGAAAGTATCAATCGGATTGCGTGCCCATTTTGTAGAAGCTGCGGTCGCCATCTTCGGCGGGGCGGGGCGCTGGACCGGTTCGAACGGCCGCCAACGATACACGCTTTGGGCTTTGGCGAAATCAGTCCGGAGCCGCGCGGCTTTGGCGAGGTCACTTTTCTTCGGCGTCTCCTTCGCGTCGCCCGGGCCGGTGCCGAGCAGCAACTCGGTGAAGTTGTCCACGCCGTCGCCATCAGAGTCTTCGCTTGCGATGACGGCGAGACGCGACGCGAGGTCGGGCCGTTTGCCGGCGGCTTCCAGTTCCGCGGCCACCTTGCGCAACCGATCGCCGAAGGGGTTGTGCGGAAATTCATCCAGCAACGCGGGCGCTTTTTTGTCGCTCGGCAAATGGCAGGTGGTGCACTGGTTGAGCTTGGCGGGCAGGAAAGAATCGAGATGCGTCGCCAGCGCTTTCTTGTTCGCCGGCGTCGCGCGGCTCGGCGTGGCGGCGGCCAGCGAGATGAGGACGCAAAGGAGCGGCCAAATCGGCGGGGGCAAAGACCATACTATGTGCGTGGACTTCATCTGATAGCGGCTAACTTAGACTGGCGCGCGCGTCTGTCAATTCAGCTATAGGCAGGCCAATCAATTTGATGGAAGAGCTGCAAAGATGTGGAAGTGCAGCAAAGTTAGCGTCGCCCCCTGTGTTTTAACTCTGAATCATTTCTTGCTTGTTAAAAACACCTGTTTAAAACAATCGTTTGAAATGGCGCAAGACAAAGTGAAATCCACTCTTGAAGAGCCGACTCGGCAACAGTTGCTGGAGGCGGCGGGCGCGGTCTTTGCCGAGCACGGTTTCCGTGCGGCGACCATCCGCCAAATCTGTCAGCGTGCCGGGGCGAACGTGGCGGCTGTGAATTACCATTTCGACGGCAAGGCGGGGCTGTATGCCGAGGTGCTCCGTTACGCACACCACTGCGCGGAGGAGCGGCATCCGACTGGTGTGGCATTGGATAAAAGCCTGACGCCCGAACGCGAGTTGGAGCTGTTCGTTCACGCTTTTCTCCAGCGTTTGTTCGATGAAGGACGCACGGCGTGGCTGGGCAAGCTAATGTCGCGCGAGATGGTCGAGCCGACGACTGTTCTCGATTCAGTGGTTGAGGAGCAGATTAAGCCCAATTCACAGCGGCTCCAACATCTTCTACGGCGTTTGCTGGGTGCGCGTCCGAGCGTGGAGCGGGTGCGCCTCTGCGAGATGAGCGTGGTGAGCCAGTGCCTGTTCTACCACCATTGCCGTCCGGTTATCAGCCGCTTATTTCCAGGATTCGATTTTAGTACGGCGGCATTGCGACGGTTGGCGGCGCACATCACGCAGTTCTCCCTGGCCGGTCTGCGTCGAGCCAAGAAAGAGCGCGTCTGATGTATCACATCGCTCTGAAAATGTTGTTGGGGAACCGCTCGAAATACATCGTGCTGGTGAGCGGCATCACCTTCTCCACGCTGCTGATGACGCAGCAGTGCGCGATCTTTTGCGGTCTGATGCTGTGGACTACCGGCAGCATCCAGAACATGCGCTCCAAAATCTGGGTGACCGATCCGAAGGTGGAGCAGGTGAATGAAGTGCGCCAGTTGCGGGACACGGACGTGGGCCGCGTGCGGTCGGTGGAAGGGACGGCGTGGGCGGTGCCGCTCTTCTGGGGATTGCAGCAGGCGAAGCTCGCCGACGGTACGTTCAAACAAATTCAGCTCGTCGGACTGGAGAGCGCCACGCTCGTGGGGCGGCCGTATGACGTCGTCGCTGGACGCATCGAGGACGTGCGTCTGCCGAACGCGGTGGTCATTGATGAGCTGGCAATCATCCGCCTCAGCGCAGGTCGCGCGAAACCTATTGGCTTGGGCGACACGTTCGAGATCAACGATCGCGAGGCGCGCGTGGTTGGCATTTGTCGCACTGCCAAATCGTTCTTCGGCATGCCGTATATTTTCACCACATACGACCAAGCGCTGCAGTTCGCGCCGAAGACGCGCAAGATGCTTTCGTTCATTCTCGCCGAGCCGGCCGAGGGATGGACAGCCGAGGCGACGGCGCGATCCATCGAACGCGCCACCGGTCTGCGTGCGTACACGGAGAATGATTTCTTCTGGGCAACCATCCGCTGGTATTTCCGAAACACCGGCATCCCGATGTCATTCGGCATCACGATTCTGCTCGGGTTCGCCGTGGGCGTGGCGGTGTCGGGGCAGACTTTCTACACATTCGTTTTGGAAAATCTAAAACACCTCGGTGCTCTCAAAGCGATGGGCGCCAGCGACGGGTTGCTCGCGCGGATGCTCATTCTGCAAGCGCTCACCGTTGGTTTTATTGGCTACGGCCTCGGCATCGGGTTGACCAGCTTGTTTGGCTCACTCGTCCTGAAAAAAGGTGAGCCGCCATTCATGCTCCCGTATCAAGTGCCGCTCGGCGCGCTCGCGGTCGTGCTGTTCATCTGCATTTTCGCTGCGCTGTTGGGCATCCGCCAGATTCGCAAACTCGAACCCGCAATCGTTTTCCGTGGCTGAGAACAAAAACAACTACGCTGTGCACGTGCGCGGCGTGTCGAAGACTTTCGGCGCCGGTACAACCGCTGTGACCGCGCTCAAGAGCGTGAACTTCGATGCGCGCGAGGGCGAGCTGCTGATGATCGTCGGGCCCTCTGGCTGCGGCAAAACGACGTTGCTCAGCACCATCGCCGGCACGCTCCAGTTCGACGCGGGCGAGATTGATGTGTTCGGCTCGGCCTTGCAGAAGATGAGCAAAAGCCAGACGACCGCGTTCCGCCGGCAGAACATCGGTTTCATCTTTCAGGAATTTCACCTCATCCCAACTCTCAGCGCTGTGGAGAATGTCAGCGTGCCGATGCTCATCAACGGGGCTTCGCGCGCCGCTGCCGAGAAGAAGGCGCACGCGCTGCTCGCGCAGGTCGGGCTCGAGGGACGCGGACACGAGTTGCCCACGAGTCTTTCCGGCGGCCAACAGCAGCGCGTGGCCATCGCTCGCGCACTCGTTCATGAGCCGCGCCTCATCATCTGCGATGAGCCGACCTCCGCGCTCGACAAGGAAAACGGCGCGCGAACGATGGAATTGCTGCAGCAGGTCGCCCGCGCCCCCGGCCGCTGCGTCGTCGTCGTCACGCACGACAACCGGATCTTCAAGTATGCCGATCGCATGACCGAGATGGAGGACGGCCGCATCGCTCGCGTGCACGAGATTAAAGACGGCCAAAGCCCCGAGTTCATCCCCAACTGATTTTATGATGCTCCTCAAAAAAACCAGCTTCTACCTCGCCATTGTCGGCATCGTCGCTGCCGTGCTGCTCGTGAAGAAATCCATTCAGGAGAAGCCGTCGCCGCCGCCGTTCGCCGAGCCCGCGCGTTCGCCGTTCGCTGTGTCGCTCGCCGCCAGCGGCATGGTTGAGGCCGTTCGCGAGAATGTGAAAATTGCGCCGCCACGTCCGAGTCTCGTACAAAAACTGTTCGTCGAAGTCTCGCAGAAAGTGAAGGCCGGCGATGCGCTGTTGCAGCTCGATGACCGCGAGGCGCGTGCGAGGATTGATGCCGTTCGCGCTCAACTCGGCGCGTTGCGTGCGAGCATTGTCGTGGAAGAAGTGCTGCTGGCCGATGCGTTGGATCAATTGGAGAGGATGCGCAAACGCATGGCCGTCGAGGAAGTGTTGGTGGCCGATGCGTTAGATCAACTGGAGCGGATGCGCAAACTCGCCAAAGCGGAGGTCGCTGCGGAGGAGGAGTTGCGCCGACGCGAGTTCGCGCTCGCCAAAGCCGAGGTCGCCAGCAAGGACGAGCTGCGCCGGCGCGAGTTCGCGCACCGCGTGTCCGAGGCGCGTGTGGCCAAGTTGAAATCCGATTTGCCGGTGATTGAGAGCCAGATTGCGCAGGCGCAGACCGAGATCGAAGTGCTCACCGTGCGCGCGCCGCGTGATGCCACGGTGCTGCAGGTGAACGTCCGCGCCGGGGAATACGCGAACGTCGCCGCGCCCGATCCGCTGATGATACTCGGCGATGTCGAGAAGCTCCAAGTCCGCGCGGATGTGGATGAACAGAACGCGCCCCTCTTCGAGCTCGGCCAGCCAGCCGTCGCTTTCCTGAAGGGCACCACGCAGAACGAGATGAAGCTCCGCTTCGTACGCGTCGAGCCGTTCGTCGTCCCCAAACGCTCGCTCACCGGCGACAGCCTCGAGCGTGTGGATACACGTGTGCTTCAGGTTATCTACGAGCTGGATCGCCCGTTGCTTCCGCTTTACGTCGGTCAGCAGGTGGATGTTTTCATTCAACGTACGCCGCGGTCGAAGGCTTCCACCAACGCGCCGTCGATTGGCATTTCCACCAACGCCACCAGCGGCAGAAAATCCCCGTGAAGCGTGCCGCCGTTTTTCTCGCGGTCACACCCGTTTCATTTTCTCCTTAACCCGCCATCGCAATCTGCGCTAACGTCGGTCATTCGTTTTTAGATTCATGAAAAAGCCGTCACTCTTGGTCATCTTTTTGACCGTATTCATTGACCTCGTCGGTTTCGGCGTGGTGCTGCCATTGTTGCCACTCTACAGCGAGCAGTTCGGTGCCAAAGGCTGGCAGATCGGCCTGATCATGGCCGCCTACTCGGCGATGCAGTTCCTCTTCGCGCCGATGTGGGGCAGGCTCTCGGACCGCATCGGGCGGCGGCCGGTACTCTTGGTGAGCACCGCGGGCGCAACGGCTTCGTACGCGATCTTCGGGCTCGGCTCGGGGATTGTGGATCCGACAATCGCGCTGGCGGTTCTTCTCGTTTCGCGGGTGATGGCTGGCATCTGTGGTGCGAACATCACGGTGGCGCAGGCGTGCATCGCGGACGTGACGCCACCGGAAGAGCGTTCGAAGAAAATGGGCCTCATCGGAATGGCGTTCGGGTTGGGCTTCATCTTCGGGCCTGCGATTGGAGGCATCGCCATCGCGCAGTTTGGCATGGCCGGTCCGGGTTGGGTGGCCGCCAGTTTGTGCGCAGCGAACTTTCTCCTCGCGCTCGCCATTCTGCCGGAGACACGTCCGGCCACGGGCATGACGCGTCATGGCGCACGGCCGCGATTAAACCAATGGTCGCACGTGTTAGCACGGCCGCAGATCGGCCTGCTAGTCCTCGTGTTCTTCCTCGCCACGTTCTGTTTCACCTGTTTCGAGACGACGCTGAGCCTGCTGATTGCCAAGAATTTCAATCTCGTGAAAGGCGAGGCGGTGACCACGCTCGACGGACTCAGCAAAGAGAAGTTTGCCGACGCAGCGACGGCGGCGACGATTCTCTTTACCTACTGTGGTGTGATTGGCGCGCTCGTACAGGGTGGGCCGCTGGGCAAGATTCTGAAACGCTTTGGCGAGCGGCGACTCATCGCGTTCAGCCTGCTGTTGGTGGGCGTCTGCCTGATGCCGCTGCCGTTCATACATGGCGATGGCAAGCTGACTTTTGGCATTCTCTTCCAATCTGGCAGCGCGTCGTGGTGGTTGATGCTTGTCGTGCTAGGCGGGCTTTCCATCGGCTCGAGTCTCACGCGGCCGCCGCTCTTCGGTCTCCTTTCCATTCTCACTCCGCCGGAGGAACAGGGCGAAACCCTCGGCGTGGCGCAGAGCGCGGGAAGCCTCGCGCGCATCCTCGGGCCGATTTTCGCTGGCGGCTTGTTCGACGTGAGGCTCGCCCAAATGCCGGCGGGCGCGGTGCCGTACCTGATTTCCGGAAGTGTCGCGGTGGTTGCCGCGGTGCTGGCGTGGAAACGACTTCACGGCGCAGAAGCCAAAGCGGCAGAGCAGCGATGATTCTCAACGTCATCTTCGATTGGTCGGGGACGCTTGTGGACGATCTGCCAGCCGTCTGGCGTGCGACGAATCACATTCTCGCGAAGGCCGGCCGGCCGGAGATGTCGCTCGCCGAGTTCCGCGCGGAGTTCTGTCTGCCCTTCAAGGGATTCTACGACCGGCACACGCCGGAGATTCCGATGGCGCAGCTCGAGGAATGGTATCACGCGATCTTTCCGACCCTGCAGGACTCGGTGGAACCGCTGCCGCACGCGCGCGCTTTTCTCGATTTCTGTCGCGCCCGCGGCCTGCGCCTTTTCTTGCTGAGCACGGTTCACAGCCGGCAATTTCCGCCGCAAGCCGAGCGCACTGGCTTCGCCGGTTACTTTGAACGCGTCTACATCGAGGTGATGGACAAGCGCGAGAAGATTGGCGAACTGCTCGCCGAGAACGGCCTCAACCCGCGCGAGACGATTTTCATCGGCGACATGCAGCACGATATCGAGACAGCGCGCCACGGCAATGTCTGGTCCTGCGCGGTGCTCACCGGCTTCAACCGCCTCGAGGAACTCCGCGCCAGCCGACCGGATTTGCTGGTGGAACATCTCGGCGAGTTGCAGCAGATACTCGAGCGGAACGGACTCGATCTGTCCGTGAACGGTCACGCGAAAACTGTGGCGGACGCGCGGCCCATCGCGACCGTCGGCGCGCTGATTTACAATGACACCGACGACATGTTGATGGTTCGCACGCGCAAGTGGTCCGACAAGTGGGGCATTCCCGGCGGCAAGATCGAGCGCGGTGAAACCGCCGAGATTGCGTTGCGCCGCGAGTTGAAAGAGGAGACCGACCTCGACGTTGATGATATCCGTTTTGTGTTCGTGCAGGACTGCATCAATTCGCCGGAGTTTTATCGCCCCGCGCATTTTCTCCTGCTCAATTACACATGCCGCTGTGTCGCTCCGGCCAACGTGCGACTCAACGAAGAGGCGCAGGAGTTCCGCTGGGTGAGCGAAGCCGCGGCGCTGGCGCTGGATTTGAACCAACCCACTCGCGCGTTGTTTGAAGCGGTGCGCAAAACCAAGACGAGCTGAATGGACACCATCACCATCACTGACCTTGAAGTGTTTTATCGCGTCGGCGTGCCCGATGCCGAGCGCGCGAAGCCGCAGCGCCTACTGCTCACGGTGGAGATGGAGCATGATTTTGAGGCGGCCGCGCAGCGCGACGATCTCGCCGGCACGATTGATTACTACGCTGTGAGCCAGCGACTGTTGAAACTTGGTGACGGCCGCGAATGGCGACTCATCGAGACGCTCGCTTGCGACATTGCCGAAACCGTTCTGAAAGAGTTCCGCCCGCGCCGCGTGCGCGTGGAGGTGAAGAAGTTCATCATCGCCGAGGCGCGCCACGTCTCCGTGCGCATCGAGCGCGCGTCGGCGTGATTTAGTCTTTCTTCGTGCGGCGTTTTTCTTCCAGTCCTGGAGCTTGGCGAAGCCCTTCGCTTCAGCTATTCTAGGTGGCTTGGAACGCGGCGGAATTCGACGCTATGGCGACACAGTTCATCAGAATCGGGGGAGCGCGAGAGCACAACCTCAAGAGTATCTCGCTGGAGATTCCGCGTGACAAGTTGGTGGTCATCACCGGCCTGAGCGGCTCGGGCAAGTCGTCGCTCGCCTTCGACACAATCTACGCCGAGGGCCAGCGCAAATACGTGGAGTCGCTTTCGGCTTACGCGCGACAGTTCCTCGATCAACTTCAGAAGCCGGACGTGGATTTCATCGAAGGCCTTTCGCCGACCATCGCCATCGAGCAGCGCGGCGCCGGTGCGAGTCCGCGCTCGATCATCGCGACCACGACGGAGATTTACGATTATCTGCGCCTGCTCTTCGCGCACATCGGCCAGCCGCATTGCCCCGAGAGCGGCGAGGCTGTCACGCAGCAGACGCCGAGCGAAATCACCTCCAAAATCTTAGCGATGCGGGAGAAAAGCCGCGTGATGCTGCTCGCGCCGGTGATCGAGAATCAGAAAGGCGAGTTCCGCGACGTGATCGAAAAACTCGCCCGCGAAGGTTTCGTCCGCGCGCGCGTGGACGGCGAGATTGTCGAACTGGCGGTCAACACGCGGGTGAAGATTGATCCTAAAAAGAAGCATGACATCGAGGTGGTGGTGGACCGTTTGGTGATCGGCGCGGACGTTCGCCAACGGCTTGCTGACTCGGTGGAGACGGCGTTGAAATGGGGCAGTGGCCGCGTGCTGGTGCTGCATCAATCAGCGGACAAGTCGGACGCGTGGAGCGAGATACTTCATTCCACGCGGATGTACAGCGCGGCGACGGGGAAGAGTTTCGACACGCTGACGCCAAAACATTTCTCCTTCAACTCGCCGTTCGGCGCGTGCTCGATCTGCCACGGCCTCGGTCAGAAACTGGTGCTGGACGAAGCGCTCATTGTGCCGGTGCCGGAGAAGCCGCTGGAGGAAGCCATCGCGCCGTGGCGTCGCGGCGGGCGTCGGCTGATCATCTACTACAAGGCGCTCATCCGCGCCGTGGCCGAGCACTTTCAGGTGGATCTTAAAACGCCGTACAAAGATTTGTCGGAGGAGTTCCGCCGCGTGTTGATGCACGGCACGGGCGAAGAGGCGATTGACCTCAATTTCTGGCGCGCCGGCGCGGCGCACAAACTGCACAAGCCGTTCGAAGGTGTGATTCCAAATCTCGAGCGACTGTTCAAGGAGAGCGACAGCGAGACGACGCGCCAACGCGTCACGGCTCACATGACCGCGCAACCGTGCGATGCCTGCTGCGGACGCCGGCTCAAACCGGAAATCCTCGCGGTGACAATTGGCGGCGAGGCGGCGAGCGCGAAGTTCAAGCCGCAGTCGGCGAAACCCGTGCCCCGCGGACGAGGCCGGAAATCCACGGAGATTCATGGCCTTTCGATCATGGACGCCTGCTCGCTTTCGGTGGATGCCGCGATTGATTATTTCAATACGCTTCAGCTCACTGCGTTTCAGGAAAAGGTCGCGCAAGAGGTGCTCAAAGAGATTCGCGCGCGCCTTTCGTTTCTCAAGAACGTCGGCCTCGGCTACCTAACGCTTGATCGCGAGAGCGGCACGCTTTCTGGCGGCGAAGCCCAACGCATCCGGTTGGCGACGCAGATCGGCGCGGGGTTGGTCGGTGTCATTTACATTCTCGACGAACCGAGCATCGGCCTGCACCAGCGCGACAACGAGCGTTTGCTTAAAACACTCGAAGGCTTGCGTGATCTCGGCAACACGGTGCTGGTCGTCGAACACGACGAGGACACCATTCGCGCGGCGGATTGGCTGATCGACCTTGGTCCCGGCGCGGGCGTGCACGGAGGCGAGTTGGTCGCGGCCGGCACGGTGGAGCAGGTGATGGCGTCGCCGCGGTCGCTGACGGGGAAATATCTTCGCGGCGACCTGAGCATCGCCGTGCCGAAACAGCGTGTGCGCGCGAACGCGGAGAAAGGCTGGCTGGAAATCATCGGCGCGACGGAGAACAATCTCAAGGACGTGAACGCGCGCATCCCGCTCGGCACGCTGACTTGCGTGACCGGCGTGAGCGGTTCGGGCAAAAGCACGCTGGTGGATGATGTGTTGCGCCGCGCGCTTTTCCGCAAGTGGCATGGTTCAAAAGAACGGCCGGGCGCGCACCGCGCGTTGAAGGGGATCGAGCAACTCGACAAGGCGATCGTCATCGATCAGACGCCGATTGGTCGCACGCCACGTAGCAATCCCGCTACTTACACTGGGTTGTTCAACCACGTGCGCGACCTGTTCGCCAAACTGCCGGCGGCGAAGGTTCGCGGTTACGGTCCCGGCCGGTTTAGTTTCAATGTGAAAGGGGGCCGTTGCGAGAAATGTCAGGGCGACGGCGTGATTACGATCGAAATGCATTTTCTGCCGTCGGTGTATGTGACGTGTGAGGAATGCGCCGGCAAGCGCTACAATCGCGAGACGCTCGAGATCAATTACAAGGGGCTGAACATCGCTGATGTGCTGAATCTGACGGTGGACGAGGCGGTGAATTTCTTTCGCGCCGTGCCGAAGATTTACGAGCCGTGTTACACGCTCGCGGAGGTCGGTCTCGGTTACATCCATCTAGGTCAAGCGGCGACGACGCTTTCTGGCGGTGAGGCGCAGCGTGTGAAACTGGCCGCGGAGTTAGCTCGCCGCGCAACCGGCCGCACGCTCTACATTCTCGACGAGCCGACGACCGGTTTGCATTTCCACGACGTGGCGAAGTTGCTCGAGGTTTTCTTCAAGCTGCGAGCCAGCGGCAACACACTGCTCGTCATCGAACACAATCTGGATGTGATCAAGTGCGCAGACTGGATCATCGACCTCGGGCCGGAAGGCGGCACGGGAGGTGGACGCGTGATGGCCGAGGGCCCGCCGGAATTTGTGGCCAAGGAGGCGGGGAGTCACACGGGGCAATTTTTGAGTCGTCTCTTGGAGGCAAAAAAGGCACAGTAACTGCGATTTTGATCCGGTGTAGCCGGAGCGTTCCAATGCGGTTCATCAGAACAATTTTGCTGCTCGCGACGTGGCTTTTCACCATGCCGGCGGTGTTGCAGTCGCAGACTGCCGACACGGGCGCGGAGGAGACCGCGGTCTTCACTGCTGCCGCGCGCAGTTTTCAGGATCAAAACTGGGCCACCTCGGAGCAATGGCTTGGCGATTTCCTGAAGAAGTTTCCAAACTCGCCGAAGCGCGCGGAGGTGACGCTCCTGGTCGGGCAGGCACGATTCAAGCAGCGCAACTACGCCGGTTGCATCGAGGTGCTTTCGGTCGAACTGGGGGGTGCGGGCGTGCGGGTGGAAGATTACCATTTCTGGCTGGCGGAAGCGCAGTTTTACAAAGGCGATTTCCGTGCGGCGGCGGGGGCATACGCAAAGTTGCTACAGATGTTTCCGAATTCGAAACGCGCGCTGGAGGCGAGTGTGAGTGAGGCCTTGGCGCATGCGCGCGCAGGCGATTGGACGCGTACGATGGAATTGCTGCGGCCAGTCGACGGGCGGTTCCAGCGTTTGGCCAAAGTCGCTCCGGCATCGGAAGCGTCGGCGCGCGGGCAATTGCTGCTGGCCGAAGCGCTGCTTGAACGCGGAGAGACGAAGGCAAGCGAAGCGGCGTTGACGGCTTTAATGCGGCGCAAGCTCGATCCCGAACTGGCGTGGCGTCGGCAGCATTTGCAGGTGCGGTTGCACTTGATGAGCGCCCGCGCGGCGGATGCACTGAGCGACACGTTCGTCCTTTTCGAGCTTGCGACGACGGCGCGTCAGACGAATCTCGTGGCGGAGACGTTCCGGTTGCGTGGAGACATTCTTGAACGGCTCGATCGCCTCTCTGAAGCGGTGCAGGCGCACGAGAAAAATCTCTCGGCGGGCATCCCCGAAGAATACCGCCGCGCGGCGCTGCTGAAGATTTTGGATCTGACGCTGCGTCAGGAACAGACGGCCGAAGCGATCCAGCGCCTGGAATCGTTCATCAAGGAAAGCCCGAAGGATGCGGCGCTGGACGTGGCGGAGTTCACGCTCGGCGAACTGCGCCTGAAGGAATACCGAACGCTGCTCGGGCCGCGCGCGGAATTGCCCGGTCCGCCGGCGACGGGGGCGGAGACGAACGCTTTGACGGTGTCGCAGTCCCATTTTGATCGCGTGCTGCGCGAGCACACGAACAGCGTGTACACGGGGCGCGCGCATTTGAACCGCGGCTGGTGCCTCTGGTATGGCGGTCGTACGGCGGAGAGTCGGACGGATTTTGCAGCGGCGTCCCGGCTCCTGCCGATTTCCGAGGAGCAAGCGTGGGCGCGTCTCAAGCTCGGCGAGGCGCACTTCCTCCACAAAGATCACACAAACGCATTGGCGACATTTCAGGCTTTGGTGAAGGACTACGAGAAGGATCCCGAGGTGAAGCGGCGTTTCTTCGAGCAGGTTCATTTCAAGTCGCTCCGTTCCGCGATTGAGCTCGGCGATTTGCCGGCGGCGACGGCGGCGATGAGTCGAATTGTGGCTGGGCATCCCGACAGTCTGTTGGCTGACAAAGGCATGTTATTGGTGGGACAGGCGCTGAGCCGACTTGGAAAACCGATGGAGGCCCGCGCGTTGCTCGCTGATTTTCTGCGTCGTTTTCCAAACTCATCGCTTGCGGCTGAAGTGAATCTGGCGGTGTCGCGCACGTATGTGCAGGAGAAAAACTGGCCGTCGGCCATCGCCGGTTACGAGCGTTGGCTGAAGCAGTTTGACGGTCACGTGGCGCGCGCGCAGGCGGAGTTCGATCGCGCGTGGGCTTTCTCGATGTCGGGACAGGAGACGAACGCGTTCGCCGCTTTCACGAATCTTGTCACGCGATTTCCAACCGCGCCGCAAACGCCGCTGGCGCAGGTGTGGGTGGCGGACAATCATTTCAACCGCGGCGATTTCGTTGGTGCGGAGAAGCAATATCAGATTCTTTCGCAGTCCACGAATTGCCCGCCGGAGCTGCATTTTCGCGCGCGGATGATGGCCGGTCGCTCGTCGCTGGCGCGGCAGGGTTTCGCCGATGCGCGTCGTTATTTCGCCGAGCTGTTTGATGATAAGAATTGTCCCGACGAGGTGAAGGCCGAGGCGGTCTTCGCGCTGGGCGACGCGACTATTCTCGAATTCTCCGCCGTGTCCGCGAAGCCGAAAGCGAAATACGAGGAGGCGATCAACGCCTTCACGCGATTGCAGCAGCTTTTCCCGACCAACCCGATCGCCGCGCAGGCGTGGGGGCGCATCGGCGACTGTCATCTGCAACTCGCGCCGGAGGATCCCGTGCGCTACGAGAAGGCGCTCGTTGCTTATCAAAAGGTGATGCAAATGGAGAGCCGGATGGCCGACATCGCCGCGCGCAGTCAGGCGGAGATCGGCGTGGCGCTGGTGCATGAACGTGAAGCGGAGAAGAAAACGGCGGCCGAGCGCGAGGTGCTGAACGAGAAGGCGCAGGGACATTATCTGCAGGTGTTGTACGGCAAAAACCTGCGCGCCGGCGAACAGCAGGACGCTTTCTGGATGAAGGAATCTGGGCTTGCCGCCGCGCGTCTGCGCGAGAGCCAGATGCAGTGGGCCGAGGCGGTGGCGATTTACCGGCGCCTGCAGGAGACTTTCCCCGCGCTCCGTCCGGCGTTGCAGAAGAAGATCGACCGCGCACTCGAACAAATGAGTGCGACGAAGTGAACCTCCGTTTGACGCCGACCGAATCTTTCGCTTAATGTGACTGAGGAAACTATGACTACCGAGACCGCAACCGAATCCGTGGTGAGCCTCACCGAGAGTGCCGCTGCGCAAATCAAGCAGATGATTGCCAACGTGCCGGAGAACGCCGGCAAGACTCTTCGCGTGTACGTCGAGTCCGGTGGTTGCTCGGGGATGCAGTACGGGATGACTTTCGACGAACGGCGTCCGGACGATGTGACGGGGGAGTTCTTCGGTTCGGATGTGCTCGTCGATCCGTTCAGCGCGAACTATCTCCGCGGCTGTGTCGTTGATTTCAAGGACGAGTTGACCGACGGCGGGTTCAAGATTTCCAATCCCAACGCCAAGCAAAGTTGCGGTTGCGGGAAATCCTTTGAGGCCTAGCGTGACGCGCGAAATGCGCGACACACAGGCTGACTAACGCCGTTCCGTGAGATGCGGAACGGCTTTTCTTTAGCCTCGTGCCTTGACGCTCTCCGCCTACCGCCCTACCGTCTGCTCAGTTTCGGGGAGCCAACCAACCGTACTGCGGTGGAAGCTGAGAGTCCTGCGCGGGAGCGCTGGAGACCCGTTGAACCTGTCCAGATAATGCTGGCGAAGGGAGGCGCGGCCGTCGGCCAACGCTTGTTTTCTTCCCTCCGTTCTCTGGATCAGTTCAAGAATAGTCGCCATTTTGCCCGAGAAAATTGAACTCGAAATCTGAGCTGGGAACACTTCTATGATCGCCTCCAAAGACTCCATCGAGCCGCACAGCAGCGAGCAACTGCCCGCCTCCAAACGCGTCTATCTGCCCGGCCAGCTTCACGCCGACGTGCAGGTGCCCGTGCGCGAGATCGAATTGTCGCCGACGAAATCCTACACCGGCGCGGTGTCCGCGAACGACCCCGTGCGCGTTTACGACTGCTCCGGTCCGTGGGGCGATCCGACATTCGCTGGCAAGTCGGACGAAGGTTTGCCTGCGCTGCGTGCGAAG
>CAMASG010000025.1 GCA_945860945.1 Akkermansia muciniphila | reverse complement strand
TTCAACGACATCTTCGGCGCCGAGAAAGAATACGAGTCGAACATGAAACACTTCATCAACGATGTGCGGAAGGATCTTAACAAACCGAAGCTGCCGTTTGTCATCGGGGCCCTCGGCCAGAACGGATCCAAGCCAGCCAGCGGCGGCATGCTGGTCGTCCGCGAAGCGCAGATGGCGATGAACGACTTGCCGGAGTTCAAAGGCAACGTCAAAGCCTTCCGCGCCGACCTGTTGGTGGACAAGGCCGCCGAGGAAATGTTTCCGAACTGGCAGAAGAACCCCGAATGGAGCCACACGGGCAGCGATCGTCCCTACCATTATTACGGCAGCGCGATCTGGTTCAACCGCATCGGCAAAGCAATGGGCGATGCGATGAAGGAACTCTCGGCCGCCAAGTGACCGACGCCATCAACTGCGCGTTCACGCGACACAATCTGTGAACATGAAATATCCGTTTCTCTGGCTCGCTACTATCGCTGCATCCGCTTTCGCAGCAGAACCAGCGAAAACTCCTCCCGATCTCACGCAGGACAGATTGCTGAACCGCAATCTCACTTACAATCTCGGCGCAACGGGATTGCGCGGTTGGATTTACACGAAGCCCGCTAACTTCTTGGAGAGCCAGCAGGGCCGGACCACGACGGTCAGCCGCCAGATCTTGGTCACGCATGTCGGGGCTGGATCGCCGGCCGATGGCGTGATGAAAGTGGATGACGTCATTCTTGGAGCGGGCGGCCAACTGTTCACCGGTGACGCCCGCAAAAGCATTGCGCTGGCGATTCAGGAGGCGGAGAAAACAGCCAATGGCGGCGGACTTAAACTGACTTTTTGGCGCGCAGGCAAAACGAATGTCGCCCAACTCAAGCTGCGGGTGCTAGGAACCTACAGCGACACCGCTCCCTACAATTGTCCCAAATCAAAACTCATTTTTGATGACGCCTGCAAAGTGTTGGAGAAAGAACCCCTGAAGGAGGATCTCTGGGGAGCAGTGAACTGTCTTGCGCTGATGGCGACGGGCAACTCCGATTACCTGCCCCGAGTGCAAGCCTTCGCGCGAAAGATCGCGCCGCCGACTCTGAAGCTGCAATTGAAGAGCGGGATGGTGACGTGGGACTGGGCCTATCGAAACCTCTTCCTCACCGAGTATTATCTTCTCACTAGGGATCAGGAAGTGCTGCCCGCTATTCGTGAATACACTGTCTCGCTTGCGCGTGGGCAAAGCATGTATGGCACGTTCGGACATGGTATTTCTGCGCTGACACCAAAAGGTGATCTCCACGGCTCCGTTCCTCCTTACGGCCCAGTAAACGCGGCAGGACTCGTTGCTAACCTTGCGATTGTAATGGGCAAGAAGTGCGGCGTGAACGATCCCGAGATCAATCCGGCGATTGAGCGTGCGTCGAAATTCTTCGGCTACTTTGTGGACAAGGGAGCGATTCCCTACGGCGAACATATGCCGTGGGCGAACCACGACAACAACGGCAAGAACGCGATGGCCGCCATGCTATTCGCCGTACAGGGAGACCGCACGAGAGAAGCCCACTTCTTCGCGAAGATGGTCACAGCTTCCTACCAGAATCGGGAATACGGACACACCGGCCAGGGCTTCAGTTATTTGTGGGGCGCGCTTGGCGTCAATGTGGGCGGCCCTGAAGCGACAGCGGCATTTTTTAAGGAAGCCTCTTGGCATTTTGACCTCGTGCGACGCAGCGATGGATCTTTCACCTACGACGGCGGCGAACAATACGGCCCTGGTAAGACGGACGATGACACCTACTACGGCAAGAGCGGCTACTACGGTCTGAGCCCAGCGGCCACGTATATCCTCACCTATTCCCTGCCGTTGAAAAAACTCTACATCACCGGCAAGGACGCAAATCCAACAAGCTGGCTAACAAAAAAAGATGTCGCCGAAGCCGTTTCGTCAGGGCGATTCGATCTCGATCGCCAAACGAAGAATACAGATGAATTAAAGACTGCGCTCGGAGATTGGTCCCCAGTGGCGAGGAGTTGGGCCGCCGAGGAACTGGCGAAACGCTCCAATTCAAAAGAACTAGTCACCTCGCTCATCGTTATGGCCGAAGGAGCCAACGCCCGAAAACGTCAGGGAGCCGCGGAAGCTCTGGGTTACATCAAGAGCGCCGAGGCTTTACCGGTGCTTGTGCGCCTGCTCACACATGAAGACCGCTGGCTGCGGGTGAAGGCCGCGAACTCGCTTAAGAACATGGGCGACACTGCGAAACCAGCGGTCCCAGGAATGTTGAAAGCCGTTGTTACGACCGCTGAGCCATTGGATCCCGTCGTTTGGGATGATCCCATCCAATTGACCCACGGTGAATTGGCCGCGGCGTTGTTCAAAGGATTACTGAGAGCCTCCATCAAGGGTATCGATCCCGAGTTACTCTACCCAGCGATCCGAGCCATCTCGCAGAACGCCGATGGTATGGCCCGAGCCACACTCACTCGTACTTTCACCGAACTCCTCACTCTTGAAGATGTGCAGGCTCTCGCGCCGGATATTTTGGCCGCCATCAAAACTCCGGGGCCGGCCGACACCATGTTTGGTAATGAAATCCGTATGGCGGGATTCAGAGTTTTGTCCAAGTATTATTTCAAAGAAGCCATCGAAGCCGGTGTCTTGTTTGCGAAAACGCAGGGCGGACACGGAAGTGAAAGCCGGACCGGAGAAATCATGAAAGGAATCGTAACTTATGGCGCTGCCGCACGCGAAGCCGTTCCAAGGCTGAAAGAATTAGTCGTCGACCTCAATGCTCAGTGCGATAGAGGTGAATTCCCGAGAGGCGAACTCAATAACCGAAGAATCTCCGCCGTCGAAAACGCAATCAGATCCATCGAATCCGCAACTACGCAACCCGAGTTGCGTAGCATTCCGTCGGCGGAGCCAAAGAACCGGTCGAGAAAATGACCTTAAGTAACCCAGCAGTCCTCATGAAACATATCAATCGCATCTTCCTTACTTCACTCACCGCACTCATTTTATCGTTCGCGATCTCCGATGCCATCGGGCAGTCCAAGGACCCGAAGGCTGCGGACAAAACGAAAACTCCCCCGCCCGTGCGCTTCGATCCCGTGCTACGCGACATTGAAGGCTGGAAGGTGCACGTGGATCCGGCGTTGCTGGAGGGCGAGCATCGCGTAGAAGGAGCGAAGGCGCTCGTCATGCTGGCCAATCATTTGCAGCGCATCAAAATCCTCGTGCCCGCCGAGCCGCTGGCGAAAATGCAGACTCTCGAAATCTGGATCGAACACAACCACCCGCTGCTCCGCGCGATGCAGTATCATCCCAGCCGCGAATGGCTGCTGGCCAATCGCCACGACCCGCGACTCACGCGCAAGGTTCACATCCCGCAGGCCCGCGAGTTATTTTCACGCGGCCAGATGCTGAAGCATCCGGCTGTGATTCTGCACGAGCTGGCGCACGCTTATCACGATCAGATTCTCACCTTTGAACACCCGGAAGTTTTGGCCGCCTACAACAAAGCCAAGGAAGCCGGCATCTATGAGAAAGTCCTTCTTTACACCGGCAGCAAGGTGAAGCACTACGGCCTGAGCAATCACAAAGAATATTTCGCCGAAGGCACGGAAGCCTATTTCTACCGGAACGATTTCTACCCGTTCGTCCGCGCCGAACTGAAAGAGCACGACCCGACGCTGCACGACGTGCTCGTGAAAATCTGGGGCGCAGCGAATTGAAAACGGCCGGCGCGAGGCCGGCCGTTGGTTATCGATTGATTCACCTAAAAATCAGAATCCAAACAGATCGTCGCTGGCGGCCTTCTGCTTGTCCAAGTTGAACTCGACCTGCGAGAAGGCGGCGGGGGAGAATTTCACGCGACCAAGGTTCGGGCTGTAACCGGTGACTTGGTTCGCATCCCAGTTCTCCAACGTGAAGGTGACGGAACCGCGACCGGCGAAGGTGGCGCGCACTTCACCGGGAACGAGGACGGGCTTCTCAATCTTGGCCTGCGCCAGTTCAATCTGACCAACACGCTCGAGCGGGATGTCGAGGCTGGCGAAGCTCGTGGTGAAGGCAATCTTGCCGTCCTTGATGCCTTTGAGCACGCCGGAGACGCTGTCGTTGTTCACGAGGCGGGCGAGATCTTCGCTGAGCTTGCCGCTCGCGGCGGGCAGATTGGCAGGAATCTTGCCGTCCCACTCGGTCACGCGAATACCGCTGAGCTTCACCGCCCCCTGCCCTTGCGAAACGAACATCAGGCCGTTGCCTTTGCCGGCGAAGTCTTGATTGTCCTTCCATTGCTGGACGAGGATGTTGTCCACGAGCAGCGAGATGGTCTTCTGCTCCTTGTTCACGCGGATAGAAATGTGCGCGCTGGTCTTCTGCTGGAGCGATTGCAGATTAGTATTGCCGAGGTTGTTCTGGCCTTCCACAGCGGTCATCCGCTGGAGATAGATGTTCTGTGGGTTGAGGCCGAGGATGTAGGCGTTGCCCACATATTGCTCGAGTCTGTCGGTGTAGAAATGGATGGCGAGCTGGAAGTAACCGCGCCACGCAACGTCGAACTCGATGTTGGACTGCGTCGCGAGCTTGAGTGTGCGGCCAATCTGCGCACCGCTGCTCGAGGTGACGAACGCCTCGTTCTGATACTGCCACGCGGTGGCGGCGCCGGCCTTGATGCCGCCGACAATCCGGCCAATGCGGATTCCAGCGCCTTCGGCAGGCACGTTCGGATTGCGGCCGGTCCAGCCGTCCATACCAGTCGGCCCTTCGTAGATGGTGCTCATCTTGGCGAGGCCTGGGGAAATCTGGCGGACGGACTTGCGCGGGATGGTGAGCGTGCCGCCGTACCACGTGTCGAGCGTCAGCTTCTCCTCATCCATCGCCATCAACTCGCCGACAATCTCGTCGCCATTAAGAAACTTCACGCTGCAATTTTGCTTCTGAGCGACTTCGCCCACCTTCGCGCGCTCGAGCTTCACTTTCGAAATGCTGGCGCCATCGAGCTCGATCGGCAGCTTCACAGCCGGATGCTGCCAGCGCGCGCCGCCCTTCGCATCAAACGCGAGGAACAGCCCCTGCAACGTGTCGCCATTCGTCAACACGATGGTCTCCGGCCGCTTTTCAGCAGGCGCGGTCGCGGAATCCTTCGGTCCGGGGACGATGATGCCGGGCTTATCCTTCGGCGCATCGGTCGGGCGGACGGGGGTGATGACAATCTCCGCAGACACGTTGGCGACCGTGGCGGCGATTAAAAAAGTGGCGAGGAAATGTTTCATGCGAGGTGAGTATTAAAAGGTCACTGGTTCAAATCATTTTCAGAAACCAAGCGGGTCGTTATTGCCCGTGCGCGGCTTATCGAGGTTGAACTCGAGCTGCGAAAAAATGTCCGGCGTGAAGGTCGCGCCGCCAAAGTTCGGGCTGCTCACTTTCACTTCCGCGTCCGTCCAGCTCTCAAGTTTGAAGGTGAGCAAACCGCGCCCCTTGAAAGTGGCGCGGACGAAACCGGCCACGGGCGCGGGCTTCTCGGGCGCGACCAACTCGATCTGCCCCACGCGATCGAGCGGAATCTCGAGGTTCGGCGCGAAGCTCGTGGTGAATGATGCCTTGCCGTCCTTGATCCCCTTGAACGCGCCGGAGAGATTATCGTTGTTCGCCAAGCGCGCGTAGTCTTCCGTCAGCTTTGCGGGAGCGGTGCCAGCGTTACCGAGCGGCAGGCGGCCGTCCCATTCGCAGACGCGGATGCCGCTGATCTTTGTCGCGCCGCTGCCCTGCGAAACAAACATCAGTCCGTTGCCTTTGCCGGCGAACGCGTCGCGGTCGTTCCATTGGCCGACGAGCACGCCGTCAATCAGCACAGCGAACGTCTTCTGTTCTTTGTTCACGCGGATGGAAACCTGCGCGCTGGTCTTCGGCGCGGCGAGACGCGAGGGGCCGTTGCCCAGACGGGATTGACCAGTCTCCGGCGCATGACGATAGAGATACACCGCGCTCTGGTTGATGTTCACCACGTAGGCGTTGCCCTGATACTGCTCGAGCTTGTCGGAGTAAAGGTGGACGGCGAGGTTCACGTAGCCGCGCCACGCTAGATCGAACTCGATATTCGCCAGCTTCGGAAACTCCACCTTGCGACCGATGGTCGCGCCGGTCGTGGTGTTCACAAAAGCATCGTTGCTGAACTGCCAACCGCTCGCGGTCGCAGCCGCGGCGAGCGAGGGCCTTGCGACCGGCGCGCCGCCGATCTGCACGCCGTTCACAATCACATTGCCCTCGATTAACTGAACCGCCTCTCCAGCCACTCCGGGAACGAGGCCGCCAATATTGATGCCGACCGCACCGAAATTAACACCCATCGGAACGGCGCGACCAACGGAGTTGCGGTTACCGCCGGACCATCCATCCATGCCGGTCGGGCCTTCGTAAATCGCCGTCGGGCTCGACTGCCCCGGAGTGATGGAACGCACCGCTTTGCGCGGAATGGTCAACGTGCCGGCGTACCAGGTCTTGAACAGCAGCTTCTCGGTGTCCATCTCCAGCACTTCGCCAAGCAACTCGTCGTCGTTGACGAACTTCACCGCGAACGTGTGGCGCTGGCCGGCGCCTTTGGCTTTCGGACGCTCGACGCGGATGAGCGAGAGGCTGCCGGCATCGACCTCGAGCGGTTGCTTGATGGCCGGATGCTGCCAGCGCAGACCACTCTTGGCATCGAACGAAAGGAAGTTGCCACGGAAATTATCACCGCTCAGCAGCGTGAGCGTCTCGGGGCGCGGTCCCGTTGGAATCGGGACGGCGATGGGCGCGGCCACCGGAGGCTTCGGAAGAAGCACAGTCAACGGCTTCGCGCCTTCGGGAGGAACACCAACAGGAACGGCGAGAATGGGAACAGCCGGTTTCACTACCAGCTTCACCGCGGGCACGGGGGCCGCTGGTCCCGGTTGCACCTTGATTTCAATACGAACAACGTCTTGCGCACCAAGCTGGGCGACCCCGAACAGAGCGAGCGTGATGGAAGAAATCGTTTTCATGAGGTTCGTCTCCACTCAGCGTTCGTAGATCGGCAGAAAGCGGTAGTTGAGCGCGAGCGAGAGCAGCGAGGCGCTGGTGGCGAAGGTCGCGCCGAAGTTGCCATTCCAGCTCCCGTCCGCGTTCTGGGCTTCCTTGAGCATCGTGATGTTGGCGGCGTTCCATTCCTTCCACGCCTGCGGCGACGCGTGAAAATAGGTCTGCGCGGCGTAGTAGAGGAAGTAGTGAAAGTAACCCTCGGAACGCGCGCTGCCGGCACCTTTGTTGTTCAGAAATTCAAAGGCGGCCTTGAAACGCGTCGTGTCCTTCTGCTTGCCGAGCGCCCAACAAAGCGCGCCGATGGCCGTGCGGGGACCGTTCGAACCGCCGGCACTCGTGTAGCCGATACCGCCATCGTCGCCCTGACAAAGCGCGATGAACTTGAGCGCTTTCTGGATGGATTCCTCGGGAACGGCGATGCCAGCGTTGCGCGCGGCGAAGAGGGCGACGATGTTCGCGCCGCTGACGGTCGAGTCGGCATCGCGACTCTCCGGCGAATAGCGCCACGCGCCGAATCCGTTCCGCTCCTGCGAATTCAAGATGAGCTTCGTCGCGCTCTCCAACGCGGGGCCGAGGCGCACGTCTTTCACCATCCCGTAGGATTCGGCCAACGCGAGCGTAGCGAAGCCGTGGTTGTACATCGAGTTGCCGATGTAGCCGGTGGATTTGTTCTGCTGCGCGAGGATGAACTCCAGACCACGCTTGATCGCCACACTGTAGGGACCGCGGTTCGGATCCTCGCCGTGCGCGAGCATCGCCACCACACAGAGACCGACGACAGCCGGTTGGTTACCGTAGTAATCGTTCGCCTGCCCGCCGAATGAGCCATCCGGCTTCTGTGATTTGGCGAGGTAATCAATCCCCTTCTTGTACATCATCTCGACGTCGGGCGAGATGAAGTCGGTCGTGCCTTCGAACAGTTCCTGCGCGAACGAGCGCGGCGCGGCAGCTAACACGCACACCGTCAGCAGCAGCAACATTAATGTCTTTCGAATCGCTTCGTTCATTGCGCGTGGTTTTTACGGCTTCTGTTCAACGGCCTTGAAGTAATCCTGTAACGCATCGCGGTATTCCGTCGGCAACGTACGCGAGCGGCCTGCGATCTTCTTGGTCGTGCGCGGGTCGCCATTCGGGCTGTTCGGACTGCCAGGCACATTCACATTCGGCTTGTCGGTGGTACCACCGGCGGAGCTCATCCCCGGCGAATTACCCTGCCCCGATCCGGGCTGCTGCCCCGGCTGCTGGCCCATGCCCATCATCTGCATCATCATCTGGACCATCTGCGGCGAGGCTTTGCCTTTCTTCATCATCGAGGCAACCTCGGCGTCGAGCAGATTAATAGCGTCGGTCTCGGATGTGATGGTCTTTTTGCCGGTCTCGGATTTACCGAGAAGCTGCTCGGCCTCGCTCATCGCCTTCTGCGCATCGCCGAGAAACTCGCCCGGATCCTCGTCCTTGAGAACCTGCACATCGCGCATCACCTTGAGCTGCTGGTCAGAAAGTTTACCGCTCTCACCCACGAACTTTTCTTTCTCCTCGGGCTTGGCCGCTTTGTTCTGAACGCGCTGCTGCTCGAGCGTCTCCGTCTGCTTGCGCAGAGTGTCCTCGGCTTGGCGCGCGCGAAGAATCCCCATCAAACGCTCGAGTGCTTTGTCTTCGCCACCACCGCCTCCGCCTCCCCCACCACCGCCTCCGCCGCTCTCGTTGATGGCTTCAAGCTGTTCCGCCCATTTGGTGAACTGCTTGCCCATCGTCTCGGCTTCCTTGATGGCTTTCATCGCGACGTTCTGGCGGATCAAGTCGGAGTTCTTGTTGAGGTTCTCGACGACGTCGGATTCCTTCATCTCTTTGGCCACGTTGCCGTAGTTGGTGACGCTGGTGCGGTCGAAGAACCGGCTGACCTCGGTCTGGATCTCGAAGGAGTCTTTGCTGTTCTGCGTCTGGCCCTTAACGAAGCCTTGCAGCGTATCCTTGAGCTTCGCAGGAAGCTTCTCGGGAAGCGCGCCCGCCAACTCCGCGAATGACTTGGTCAGCGTGCCGGCAATCTCGGTCTCGTAGCCGGCAATCTTACGCAGGCGCAGCGCGAGCGTGTTGGCGTGCATCGCATCGATGTTCTTGCCGCCCTTTTTCTGCATCTCCTGCAGCTCGTTGAGAATCTCCTGCTCGGTCTTCGCCGCTTCGTCCACTTTATCGGAACGCTGGCCGGGCTGCTGCTGGGCGTTGCTGAGCGACTTGGAAGCCTGCGCCATCTTTTGATTGGCGAGACTCTTCATCTGCTCCATCGCCTTCGCCCATTCCTTGAGCTGATCGGTGGGGATGGAACTGTTGCGCATCGCTTCGCGCAAAGCCTCGTTGCCCTGCTTGGCTATGTCGTTGAGTTTCTCGGCGACGTTGTTCTGCTCGTTAGCCTGACGCTCGAGTTTCTTGCCGGCCTCCTCGCCTTTCAGATCCTCGGGCTTCATCTGCTTGAGTTCTTTGGCAGCCTCGAGCAAACCCTCTTCGCGACGGGCGATGTCGTCCAGTTCGCCCATCAATTTCTCGAACTGCTGCTGCACGAGCCGCGCGTGCTCCTCGCGGCTGAGCACGTAAATGCGGTAGGACGGCGACTCGGCGGCGCGGCGGCCGGGAAAATAATCGGCGGCGGACGCGCGGAGGTTCACCACGGTGTCGGCCGGAATGCCGTGGAGGATCGGCGAGAACTTGAAGGTGGAGTTGAGCGCTTTGCTCTGCGGCGCGCCATCGACCAATTTCACCGCGCCGGTCTTGAGCGTGTTCGTCTCGTTACGTTTGGTGACGTCCCACACGACGCTCAACTGGCGCAGACCAAAGTCGTCTTGAGCGACGGTTTTGATCTCGACGACCTCTTCCGGAAGAATCGCGATGACGGCGGCTTGCTCGGGGCAATCGGCTTCGGGCGCGAGGTCTTTCTTGGATTGCAGCGATAGCTTCCAAGGCGCAGCGCTGGCCAGACCCAGCTTGTCGCGCCACGTGAAGGAAATCTGCGCGATGCCGTCGAGCGAGAGCGGCGCACTCTGGAAGGCGTCAGCGCTCACGCTGGCACTTGCGGGTTTCGGCTTCGTTTCACGCAGACCAATGACTTCGAGGTTGGCCTCCTTCAAGTCGCGGCTGGTTTTGGCCTTGAAGGAAACCAGACTCCCTTCGAGGAAGGTGAAGGTGGCGGTGCGGATCTCTTCGCTGGCCTGTGGATATTGGAGATAATCGGGAAACTTGACCTGCGCGAGTTGCTGCCGGAGCGCGGGGCGGAACTCGGGCTGAACGGCGATGCTCTTCGCGACGTCACCGACGCGGAGGCGAAGGCCGCCCGCTTTCGTCTGGCCCGGAATGCGGAAAACCACGCCACCTTTTTCGATGGGCGATTGGATGGCCGGCTGCAGATCGTATTGCGCGGTCGCGCCCTGCGGTTTCCAGAACTCATGCAGACCCACTTTGAAAGCGATCTCGAACGGTTCGCCGTGCGGCACGACGAGGTTCGCCGGGAGCTTGTCAATGCTCACGAATGTGAAGCGCTGCACCTTCGAGCCGGGCAATATCCAGCGCACGAAAGCGTTCCAACTCGCGTCCGGCACGCGCACAGCGGAGAGCGTGATGACCGCAGCCAGCAAGGTCGCGGCGGCGAAGCAGAGGTTCGCTTTGCGCAGGCTGATGACAGACTTGAAATCGTAGCGGATCGCCTGTCCGGAGACCTGCGCGATCGCGGCGCGGCAAAGTTCCTCGGAGACATTATCGGGTCGCTTCGTTCCATCAGCGAGTTCCACGATGCCGAGGAGATTGTCGCCGAGTCGTGGATAATGGCGCTGAACGAGCGTGGCCAGCGCACGCGAATCGCGGCGGTTCCAGACCCAGTGGCGCACCCAGAAGAGAACGAAATGAACCGCGACCCCCAAACCAAGCGCGGTGAAGAGTGCGCGCATCGCCGTCGGCGTGTCCCAGAAACGGTCGGAGATGAAGAGGAGCGTGTAGGAAAGCACCAACCCGCTGAGAGCACCGCACACGGCGATGACGGTGTCCACGCGCCAGAGACGGCGTTCGAGCACTTCAAACTGTTGCCGTAACGCTACCGGCAACTCCACCGAGTTCGGAGCAGGATTTGGCATAGTTGGGTTTCCTTAGATGAGTCCGATTACTTTACGCAACGTCCAGTAAATCGCAAGGAGCAAAAGCATCGCGCCACCCCACCAAGCATTGGCCCAAAGCCGCAGTCGCTCCTCGGTTGGCTCTTTCTCCGGCAAGGCCGAAATGGCGCGCACGATACGGTCCAATTCGCTCACCGAACCGCTCACGGCACGGGTGAGTTCGCTCACTTCGCGCAAGATTGCGGGGTTCGCCGGTTGGCCGAGCTTTTCGCGTACAGGTTTGGTCACGAGCACGTCCGCCTCGAGTTTGCTTTTACCATTCTGTCCGGCGAGCGAGACGCGATACTTGCCGCCTTCGCGCGGAACGAAGGTCGCCTTGAACACGCCCCAACCGCCTTCGACCGGCGTGAAATCGAGCCGCTCCGTTTTGCTCGTGGGCGAAGTGATGGTCGCGCTCACGGTTTCCTTTCCAGTGCCGCCGAGGTCGAGCGCGGTGGCTTGCAGGAAGATGCTTTCGTCCACTTTCGGATTCTCTGGGCTGTAGGAAAGACGTAATCCCTCGCCCCCGGCCATGTGGCGTTTGTGAGCCATCCAGCGCACGACCTGTCCCCAGAAACGATAGTGGTAACGGTCCTCCACGCCGCGGCGCCAACGCCACGCGCTATCCGTGCCCATGAACAACACCTCGCCGCTGCCGTACGGACGCGTGACGAGCAACGGCAACCGACCGCCGGTATTGCGAAGCGAGGAGTGGACGGCCAGCACGTCGGCGCCGGGCTTTGCTTTCGCCACGCCGGCGCACCAGTAGAAGCCCGGCAGATTTTTCCAGATCGAGTCATTCCGGTTTTCGTCCGGCGCCAGCATCGTGAGGAAGTGCCCCTTGCCGGTCGCCGTCAGATGAAGGTTAGACTCGTTCGCCACGGAAATGCCCTGCGTTTTCTGATCGTCGTACAGCACGGGCACCATCTCGCCGATCGGATGCTGCAGGAATGTCGCCTGCCGACCGCGCTCGCCGGGAAGGAAAACAAGCCCGCTGGCCTGCTGTTCGACGAGGCCTTTGATCAAATCGCAATCCTTCGCCGTGAGCTCGTTGCCGCCGAGCCCGACGTCGCCGATGAAAATCACGTCGTACTTTGCCAACTCCTCGCGTGTGGCCGGAAACTTGGTGAGGTAACCGGTCCCCTGCCCTGGATCCATCCCCGGATGGAACAGCAGCGTGCTCGCTTCGACGCCCGGATCGCGCACGAGCGCGTTGCGCAGGTAACGGTATTCCCAACGCGGCAACGACTCGATCACCAGCACGCGGAGTTTCTCGGTGCGGATGGCGATGTGGAAATTCTGCTCGTTGTTGTCCGCCAGATACTCGCCCGTTTGCACTGGCACGCTGAGGCGGAAAGAATAATTACCCAGCGCACGCGGCGCCCAAACGATATTGCCCTGCACCTGCCCGAACGGCGGCACGGTGATCGGCTTACGCGCATCCACATCCGCGCCGCTCGAGAGCGTAATGAACGTCTTCACCTCCTGCGGCAGATGGCTAGTGATCTTGAACGGAATTGAAATCTGCTCGCCGAGAAGACCGAAGGAAGGCAGCGCCATCGACTCCACCACGAGGTCGGGCAACGACCGTTCGCTGCCCACGCTGACGGTGTACACTGGCACTTTTTGACCGCGATATTTCGTGGCGGCATTGAGCGGCGACGCGCCGAGATTCCAGTCGCCGTCCGAAATCAGGAGCACCGCCTTGAGATTTTTCTGGCGCGTCAGTACCGCGTCGAGCGCAGTGCTCAAATCAGAACCTTCCTCGGCGTTCGCCGTGACATTAGTCGACGGCTTTCCGAACTCCTCGACAATCACCTTCGCAGTCGCCGTGAGCGGCTTCCAGAAATTCGTGCGCTGGCGGTCGCCCAGCCATTCGTCGCGGCGCAAAACCTGATTCCCATCCAGCACCACATCACGCGTCTTCATGCTACCCGAAGCGTCGGCGAGCACGACAATCTCCGGTTGCTCGGCGCGTTCGGTGCGCCGCACGCGCTCGGGCTTCAGCAGCGTGAGAAGGATGAGCGAGATGATGGCGAACCGGAACATCTCGAGCGCTGCCACACCGCCGCGCCCGCCGCGACGACGCCAATTCTGCCAGCAGATCCAAATCGAAACGGCCCAGACGACGGTGGCGAAAACCACCACCAACGCCGGCGCAGAAATGTCCCAGTGCGAAATCATGCGTTCGTCAAAACAGTGGAACCCGCCGGCATCTCAGCGCGTGCGGTTTCCTCATTCCGTTCAGGTAAAACCAAAAAGCCTTCGACCACGAGGAACAGTAACATCCCCGCCAGCAGCAACCGCCAGATTTCTGACTGCTTCTTGTCTGCCGCACCTTCCTTCTCCTCAAAAAGCTGGACGGGTACGCCGGCGAAAAGCTCTTTCGCTTTCACCGCCTCGAGCACTTCCCGTTCATCTTCGCCCACAGAACGGTTCACGGCCACGACTTGGTTGCCTGTACGGAAAACGCCGGTGTGCAAACGCGCATCCGCCGCGGTGCCGCCGCCAGACGTGATCGGTTCCCACCGCTCGCTCGAGCGCGCGGGAAGATCGCCGCAGACAAGCTGCGCGCCTTGCGTGAAACGTCGACCGCCGGATTGCACCACGCGCTGAAGCATCGGCACCAGCACACCGCCATCGCCCAGATCGGACCAGTCGTAGTTCGGCAACGTCGCGCAGAAAAGCACCTGTCCCTTGCCCACGTTGCGGCGTGTGAGCAGCGGCGCGCCATCGGCGAACGTCGCCAGCAGCACGGCATCGCCGGTGATGCTCTGCCGCCGGATGATGACCATCTCGTCCAACGGCAAACTCAATCCTTCATCGGTCTTCGCAAGCGGACCGTCCTTCTCTTCCCAGCGCGCGACGGGGTAATCCTTGTCCGTCGGTGCATTCTGCAACTCGCCCCAGCCTTGATCGCCGAATTTTCCTGCGTCGCCGTTCGGGAAAAAGAGCACCGTGCCGCCGGCCTCAACGAAGGTTTGCAACTTCTTCGCCTCCTCGCCCTCGGGCAGCTTCGTTTGCCAAAGCACGGCGGCGTAATCCTTCCACTCAACCTTCGCGAGATTCTCCGGGCGCAAAACTTCGCTGACTTGGTTCGTGTTCTTTCGATCCGGCGCGCCGGCGAACTGGAGCACGCGCGTGCTCTGCAAATCGCCGCCGACCACCGCCACACGCAGCAACGCCGCCGGGCTGTGGACAAAATACGCGCGGTTGTCGCGCAGGTTGGCATCCACCGGCAACTCGATGTAGCCAAAGCCGCTGCTGCCTTTGTCCTCGAGCGGAATGCGGTGGCGGTAACGGAGCGATTGCCCGTCCAGTTTGAGATCCACCTGCGATTGAACGCCGCCGATATTGAAGACGAGCGGTACAGACGCGCTGCTGATAGTATTGCGCTCCAACTCAATCACTAACTCCAGTTCCGCACCCGTGCCGCGGATGTGCCGCGTCACCTCGCGCAGCGCGACGCTGGTGTTCGCCTCGGGCTCTTTGTTGAGCGCGAGCAACCGCACGCGAACATTCTGCGGCAAAGCAGCGAGGCCGGTGGCGAGCGCAGACCAGCGGTCGCTTTCGGGGTGCCAGTTGCTGCGTTGAAGATCGGATGCAATCCAGATCTCAGCGGTGCCGGGCTTGCTTTGAGTGAGCCAGTCCAGAGCGTTCTGCAATAGCGATGGCAAATCGGCGGCGGTGTCGGTCGGCGCGGCGAGGGAAAGTTCCGCGAGCGTCGCCACTCCGGCGAGTTCCTGCGGCGTTTTCACGGCGCTGTCGAGCAACACGAAACGGCTTTTCTCCTCGAGCCCTTTCGCGGCTTCGATGAGCGCTTTGAGCGCGGTCTCGCGTTTGGTCTGCTGGCTGCCGGAATCCTTCATCTCCATGCTGGCGGAACGGTCGAGGAGCAGAATCACCACGTCCGGCGCGCCGCCCATCATGCCGCCAGCCCATCCGCCCGCTAGCGGACGGCTCAACGCGAGGATGAACGCGAGCACGGCTAGTACGCGGAACAGCAGCACGAGCAATTGGCGAAGGCGGGCGTAGCGGGTCGATTTGCGCGTGGCCGAGCGCAGGAACTGCATCGCCGCCCACGGCATCGGCCGGTGGCGCAGCCGGTTGAAGAGGTGGATGAGCACCGGGAGCAGGATGAGCGGCAGCGCCCAGAGAATGAATGGCTGAAGAAAGGTCATCTCACTTCATCAACTGCTCGCGCTCGACGAGGAAATCGGCGAGCACCTTCTCGTAACTCTGGTTCGTCAGCACGCGGCGGTAATCGGCGTTGAACCGGTTGCAGCCTTCGCGCAGGCGCACGAGATATTCGTCCAGCGCGGCAAGATATTGAGTGCGAATCACCGCCGGCTCGGCCAGCAAGCTGTCGGCTAGTTCCATGTCGAGGAAGCGAATCGGCCGGTCGAACTTGAAATCAACCTCCTGCGGATCGAGCAGGTGGAACACGGCGAGATCGTGCTTCCGAAAACGCAGGTGCTGGAAGGCGTCGAGCAACGCGGTCACATCGCAAAAGCAATCGGAGAAGATGATCACCAGCGCGCGCGATCTCACTTTCTCAGCGAACTCGTGCAGCGTGCTCACCAACGCCGTCTCGCCCGTCGGCGCAGCCGTGGAGAGTGTGTTGAAGATGTTCTGCAAGTGCGCGGGGTTGCGGCGCGGCGGCACGTCATTCAGCACTTTGTCGCCGTAACATTGAAGGCCCACCGCGTCGCCCTGCTGCACGGTGAGATACGCGAGCGAAGCGATGAGGCGCTTGGCGTAGTCGATCTTGGTTTTACCAGCGGAGCCGAAACCCATCGAGGCGCTGCAATCAAGAATGCAGTAGGAACGCAGGTTCGTGTCCGCCTCGAATTCGCGTATGTAGAAACGATCCGTGCGACCGAACACGCGCCAGTCGAGTCGGCGGATGTCATCGCCCGGCGCGTACTTGCGATACTCGGCGAACTCGACGGAGGAACCGCGGTGCGGGCTCTTGTGAAGGCCGGTGATGCTGCCGACCATCGGCATGCGCGCATTCAGGAGCTGATGCGAGAGCCGACTAAGCACCTCGGGTTCGAGGAACGCGTTTTGTGGACGATCATCCACGCGGCTCGGTCCCTCGAATGGTCTCCATCAAGCGGACGATGATGTTCTCGCTGGTCAACCCTTCGGACTGCGCCTGGAAGTTCGTGAGAATACGATGCGAGAGCACCGGTTGCGCGACCGCTTCCACGTCTTCCATCCCGACCATGTAGCGGCCGTGCAACACCGCGTGGGCTTTCGCGCCGCGGATGAGATACTGAACGGCGCGCGGTCCGGCGCCCCACGTGACGTAGCGACGGATCCAATCCGGCGCGTCCTTCGCTTTCGGACGCGAGAGACGCACGATGTCAACGCAGGTATCATACACGTGATCCGGCACCGGCACCCGGCGAACGAGATCCTGAAACGCGATCACCTTCTCACCGCTGATGAGCTTGTGCGGCTTGGCCTGGGCTGCCCCGGTCGTCTCGCGCGCGATGCGGCGCTCCTCTTCCACGCTCGGATATTCGACGTGGATGAGGAACATGAAACGGTCGAGTTGCGCCTCGGGCAGGGAATACGTGCCTTCCTGCTCGATGGGGTTCTGCGTGGCGAGCACGAAGAACGGCTGCGGCAAGGTGTAAAGTTTGCCGTTCGCCGTCACGCGATGTTCCTGCATCGCTTCGAGCAACGCGGACTGCGTCTTCGGCGGCGTGCGGTTGATTTCGTCCGCGAGCACGATGTTGGCGAAGATCGGGCCTTTCACGAACTCGAAGGCGCGGCGACCGGGCGTGTTCGTCTCCTGCAAAATCTCCGTGCCAGTGATGTCGCTCGGCATTAAGTCCGGCGTGAACTGGATGCGGCTGAAATCGAGGGTCATCACGTCCGCCAGCGTGTGCACCATCAACGTCTTCGCCAGACCGGGCACGCCCATCAGCAAGCCGTGGCCGCGCGAAAGGATGCAAATCAGGAGCTGCTCAATGACTTTGTCCTGACCGATGATCACCTTCCCCACCTCGCCGCGCATCTGCTGGTAAAGATCGCGCAACTCGTTGATGGCCGCGACGTCGCTGGCCGAGTTGCTGGAGATGGTTTGGCCGGCGGTCTCGGCGGTCGGCGATAGATGCAATCGGGGTGACATAGTTTTAGGGATGGGTGGGCGTTACGTAATTCCGACGACGCTAATGAAACTACAGTAGTTGTGGCAAATCATTTCGTGCAGCGTCGCCACAAAAGCGGCGCGCTCCCCGTTTTGACGGCACGTCGAACGGATTGCTCCCGCTCAAATCGGGCGAACCGCGAATGACAGCGAAAATTATCTAGCCAATCCACAGCGCGTTGGTAGCGTCGGCGCGCGGCCCCAGTTCTTTCGCTTCCCATTCTTTGTGGGAGTATGAGAACCAGCCAATCCGTCGAACGCGCGTGCGTCACAGTGTACTTATGAAAAGATTCCTCGCCCTCCTCGTTTTCGGCCTCGTCGCCATCGCGCTTCCCGCCGCCGAGAAGCCAGCCCCGAAAGCCGTGCTGCCCAAAAAAGTCGCGCCCGTTGCCCCGCCCGCGCCGCCTGTCTCCGCCCGACGTGTCGCGCCGGATGATTCATCCGCGCGCGGTCCGCGTGCCGAGTTGTGGTTGAAGGTCGAGGAAGCCATTAACAAAGGCCTTCCGAAGACAGCCATCGCGGAACTCGATCCGATCATCGCCGGCGCGCTCAAGGACAAAGCCTACGGCGAAGCGACCAAAGCGCTGGCACGCAAGTTGGTGCTCGAAGGGCACATTCAAGGAAACAAGCCGGAGGAGAAGATTCTCCGCCTCGAAGCTGAAATCGCGAAGTCATCGAAAGAGATGGCGCCGCTTTTGGACACGATTCTCGCGAACTGGTATTGGCATTATTTCCAGCAGAACCGCTGGCGGTTCATGCAGCGGACGCAAACGGCGACGGAACCGGGCAAGGATTTCACCACTTGGGATCTCGCGCGGCTCTTCGCGGAAATCGACAAGCGTTTCCAAACGGCGCTCGCGGCCGACGTGATGCTGAAGGCGACGCCCGTCAGCGCCTTCGACGATTTGCTGGTCAAAGGCACGATTCCCGACAGCCAGCGCCCGACGCTTTACGACTTCGTCGCGCGGGACGCGTTGCGCTTCTATCAATCAGGCGAACAAGGCGCAGCGAAGCCGCAGGACGCCTTCCAACTCGCTGCGACCAGCCCGGCGTTTGATTCGGCGGAGAAGTTCATGAGCTGGAAAATCGAGACGACGGATGCCGATTCGCCGATCGTGAAGGCACTGCGGCTGCATCAGGAACTGCTCAAGTTCCACGCGAAGGACAAAGAGTCGGCGGCGTTCATCGACGCGGACATCGAGCGTTTGGTTTATGCGAACAACGTGGCGACGGGCGAGGAAAAGCCCGCGCGTTACAAAGCAGCGTTGAAGACGCTCGTGGATCGTTGGGCCGATCACGCGCTCTCCGCGATGGCGATTCATAGCTGGGCGCGCCAGATTCAAAGCGAGGGCGATCTCGTCGAGGCGCGCAAGCTCGCGCTGCGGGCGGCGAACGCCTTCAAGGACAGCCCCGGCGGTAAGCTCTGCCAAAACCTCATCCAAGAAATCGAGACGAAGTCGGCCCACACGCAGACCGAGCGCGTCTGGAACGCGCCGTGGCCGAAGATCACGATCAATTACCGCAACGTCACCGAGGTTCATTTCCGCGCCGTGCCGTGGGATTGGAACCGTTTCATGTCGCGCAAATGGTGGCATCCCGGCCAACTCGACCAGAACGAGCGCAAGGAACTGCTCAAAGCTGAAGTCGCCCACAGCTGGTCCGTGAAATTACCGCCCACGGAAGACTTCAAGGAACGCGTCGAGGAAATCCCCGCGCCGGAGAATCTCAAGCCCGGCTATTACTTCATCATCGCCAGCCACGACCCGAATTTCGGCGATCAGAACAACCACGTCACCTTCGCAGACATGTGGGTGAGCGACCTCGCGCTCGTCATCCGCTCGCGGTTTGGACAACTGGAAGGCTTCGTGCTCGAGGCGAACTCCGGCGAACCGCTCGCCGGCGCGGAGGTCGAATCCTGGCATCGCGATAATCAAGGCAACCGCACCGCGCAACCGAAAGTGACCACCGACACCAACGGCCTCTTCAGCGTCGCTGGCGGAAACAATCAGGGCGTGCTGGTTCGCGTGCGCCACAACGGTCGGGTGCTCGGCGGTCAGCAGGATCACTACGTTTACAATAACAGCAACAAGCCGCAGCCTTATTCCCACACCGTCTTCTTCACCGACCGCTCCCTCTACAGGCCCGGCCAGACCGTCCAATACAAAGGCCTCTGCCTGCGCGTGAACACCGAGGCGGATGATTACCAGGTGCTCTCCAACGAGAAGCTCACGGTGATTTTCGTCGATTCCAACGGCAAAGAAATCGCCAAGCAGGATGTGAAGGCGAATGACTACGGCTCCTTCTCCGGCAGCTTCACCGCGCCGCGCGACCGCATGATGGGCCAGATGCAACTCCGCGTGCTGAATGGACCGAACGGTGCGGCTTACTTCGGCGTGGAGGAATACAAGCGGCCCAAGTTCCGCGTCGAGATTGAAGCGCCGAAGACCGCGGCGAAGCTGAACGGCGCCGTCGCGCTGACTGGCAAGGCCGAGGCTTACACCGGCGCGGCCATTGATGGCGCGAATGTCCGCTGGCGCGTCGTGCGCGAGGTTCGTTATCCCGCGTGGTGGGGCTGGTATTATTGGTGGCGGACGCAGCCGAGCCAAGGCTCGCAGGAGATCGCCAATGGCACGGCCAAGACCGACGCCGGCGGCTCCTTCAAAGTCGAGTTCTTCGCGAAGCCCGATCCCGCCGTCCTCGAGAAGGACGAACCCATCTTCGTGTACACGATTCACTCCGACGTGACCGATACGACCGGCGAGACCCGTTCCGCGCAGCGCGGCATTCAACTCGGTTACACCGCACTCTCCGCCAACCTCTCCGCCGAGGATTGGCAAGTGGACGACAAGCCCGTCGCGCTCACGCTCAAGACCACGACGCTCGATCGCGAACCGCAGACGGCCGAAGGTTCGCTCAAGATTTATAAGCTCAAGGAACCGGTGAAGGTCGAGCGCCCTTCGCTCGGCGGCGGCAATCGCTATCAGAACATCCGCCGCGGCGGAAAACTCGTCAGCGAGCCGAAGCCCGACCCCGCGAACGTGAACTCATGGGAACTGGGCGAAGTTGTCGCCACCAAAGGTTTCACCAGCGACAAGGCGGGTAAGTTCGAGTCCTCCTTCAAGCTCGCCGCCGGCGCGTATCGCGTCATCGTCGAGACGCAGGATCGCTTCGGTAAAAAGGTCACGGCGAAGCTGCCGGTGCAGGTTTTGAAACCGGCCGCAACGAAGCTCGCGCTCAAGATTCCCCAACTCTTCGCCGCGCCGAAATGGACCACCGAACCGGGAGAGGAGTTCATGGCACTCTGGGGCACCGGCTACGACGCCGGCCGCGCGTTCGTCGAAATCGAGCACCGGCAGAAGTTGATCCAGCGTTACTGGACCAAGCCGGGCAACACGCAGGAGCAGATCAAGCAGGCCGTCACCGAGGCGATGCGCGGAGGCTTCACCGTCCACGTCACACGCGTGCGGGAGAACCGCGCTTACATCGAGTCCCGCCACGTGGACGTGCCGTGGAGCAACAAGGACCTCGCCATCACATGGGAACATTTCACCTCCAAGCTCGGACCAAATCAGAAGGAGACGTGGACGGCCGTGATCAGCGGGCCGAAGGCGCAGAAGGCCGCGGCCGAAATGGTCGCCACGCTTTACGATGAATCGCTCGACGCCTATCGGCCGCACAACTGGCTGCAAAAGTTCGGCTTCTTCCGCCGCGACTACACGCAGCACAGTTGGAGTTTCGAGAACCACATGCGCGGCTTCCAGCATCTGCAGGGGCAATGGACGCAGAACCACATCGCCGTTAATCTCAGCCACCGCTCCTTCCCCAACGACCTCGTGTACAACTACGGCGGCTACGGCTTCGGCGGCCCCGGCGGTCGTGGTGGAAATTTGAATTATGAGGGGAACAACGGCTACCGACGCAAAGGCGGGGAGATGCTCGAGCAATCCGCCATGCAGATGCCGATGGCCGCGGCGGCTCCCGGAATGGCGAATATGGCGAGAGCCTCCTTGAGGGACGAGAAGCAGTCTGGCGGCCGAGAGTTGGAACGGGATGGGGTGGCCAAGTCCGACCGTGCTGGATCCGACAAACAACTAGGCGAGGGCGGAGGCGGAGGCGCTCCAGGCCCCGACCTCTCCAAAGTCTCCGCGCGCAAAAACCTGAACGAGACCGCCTTCTTCTTCCCGCATCTGGTCTCGGACACGAACGGCGTCGTGCGCCTCACGTTCACGATGCCCGAGGCGCTCACGCAGTGGAAGTTCATGGGCTTCGCCCACGACAAGGAGTTGCGCTCCGGTTTCATTCAGGACAAAGCGGTCACTGCGAAGGACCTCATGGTCCAGCCCAACCCGCCGCGTTTCCTGCGCGAGGGCGATCAACTCGAGTTCACCGTGAAGGTCTCCAACCAGACCGCCGCGCGCCAGTCCGGCAAGGTGGCCCTGCACTTGAACGAGGCGTGGAATAACGCCGACGCCAACAAGCTCCTCGCCAACCTCAAGCCCGAGCTCGACTTCGACATCCCCGCCAAGGAATCCCGCACGCTCTCGTGGCGCCTCAAGGTCCCCGATGGCGCCGGCTTCCTCACCTACAAAGCCGTCGGCTCCACCGGCCGCGTCTCGGACGGCGAGGAAGGTCACCTGCCCGTCCTTTCCCGCCGCATCTTCGTCACCGAGTCGCTCCCCCTGCCCATCCGCGGCAAGCTCGGCGGCGGCGAGGTGGTGAAGAAGTTCGACTTCACGAAGCTGCTCAAGTCCGGCAGCTCGGACACACTCAAGCACCAGTCCCTCACCGTGCAGATGGTCTCGCAACCGTCGTGGTACGCCGTCATGGCCTTGCCTTACCTGATGGAATATCCCCACGAAGGCAGCGAACAGATCTTCAACCGCCTCTACGCGAACTCCCTCGCCCGCTCCATCGCCAACAGCGATCCGAAGATCCGCCGCGTGTTCGACCTCTGGAAAGGCACGCCCGCCCTCGACAGCCCTCTCGAGAAGAATCAGGACCTCAAGTCCGTGATGATCGAGGAGACCCCGTGGCTCCGTCAGGCACAGGCCGAGAGCCAGGCGCGCAAGAACGTCGGCGTTCTCTTCGACGACAACCGCCTCAATACCGAGACCCTCCGCCAGCTCCAGAAGCTCCGCGAGACGCAGCTCGGCGACGGCATGTGGCCGTGGTTCCCCGGCGGCCGTGGCAATGAGTACATCACCCTCTACATCACCACCGGCTTCGGTCGCCTCCGCCACCTCGGCGTGGACGTCCCCGTGGATCCCGCCCTCAAATCACTCCAAGGCCTGGACGCGTGGATGGACCGCATCTACCGCGACATCCTCCGCCACGGGAAGAAGGACGAGAACCACCTCTCCACCACCGTCGCCCTCTACCTCTACGGCCGCTCCTTCTTCCTCAAGGACAAGCCCGTCGCCGCGCCTCACAAGGAGGCCTTCGATTACTGGACCGGTCAGGCGAAGAAGTATTGGCTCCAGTTGAACCACCGCCAATCGCAGGGCCATCTCGCCCTCGCCCTCCACCGCGTCGGCGACAAGGAAACCGCCCAAGGCATCATGCGCTCCGTCAAGGAACGCTCCGTCGCCAATGAAGAACTCGGCATGTTCTGGCGCGACCTCGAGCTTTCCTGGTGGTGGTATCGCGCCCCCATCGAGACCCAGGCCGTCATGATCGAGGCCTTCGACGAAGTCATGGGCGACAAGCAGGCCGTCGAAGATTGCCAGGTCTGGTTGCTCAAACAGAAGCAGACCCAGGATTGGAAGACCACCAAGGCCACCGCCGATGCCGTCTACGCTCTCCTCCTGCGTGGCGCCAACAAGCTCGCCTCGGATGCCCTCGTCGAGGTCTCCCTCGGCGGCTCCCCCATCAAGCCCGAGAAGCTCGAGCCCGGCACCGGCTTCTACGAGAAACGCTTCACCGGCCCCGAGGTCAAAGCCAAGCTCGGCGAGATCACCGTCAAGAAAGTCGATGAAGGCGTCTCTTGGGGCAGCGTCCACTGGCAATACCTCGAGGACATCAGCAAGATCACCCCGCACGAGGGCACCCCGCTCAAGCTCAAGAAGACCCTCTTCACAAAGGTCCACACCAAGAAAGGCCCCGTGCTCGAGCCCGTGAAAGCCGGCGCCGTCAGCGTCGGCGATGAGCTCGTCGTCCGCATCGAGCTCCGCACCGACCGCGACATGGAGTATGTCCACCTCAAAGACCAGCGCGGCTCCGGCACCGAGCCTGTGAACGTCCTCAGCCGCTACCGGTATCAAGACGGCCTCGGCTACTACGAGACCACGCGCGACGTCGCCAGCCACTTCTTCATCGATTACCTGCCCAAGGGCGTTTACGTCTTCGAATACACCGTGCGCGTCCAGCACCGCGGCCTCTACCAGACCGGCATCGCCGAGATCCAATGCCTCTACGCCCCCGAGTTCAACTCCCACTCCGAGAGCTTCAACCTCAATGTGAAGTAAGCCGCGCCGCGCGCTGGCGGGCTCAAGCCGCTGGCTTGACCGCTCGCTCTGACACGCCAGCGAGCGCAAGAGCCGTTAGCGAGAACCGCGCTGCTTCTGCGATTACTTCTCCTGGAACTCGCGGAAGCGCTTTTGGAATCAAGGCAAAGCTAGCCGACCCGGTGGGAATTAATTGCTTTGAACAAGGTGCTGATCCTTGACGTAATACGTCCTATGAAATCATTCAGGAAACTCGATGTCCCGCAGCCACAGTGCGCTCGCGGCAGACTTACCGCCGTCGCCGCCTTGTTGGCGTTGTGTCTGCCGGTTGCGGCCGCCGATGTCACCTGGTTCGCCTTTTCCGACTGCCACTATGGATCGGGTAAGCCGCCACGGACAACCCACCAGAAGGTCGATTGGATCAACAACCTTCCGGGAACCCCCTTTCCGGATCGAATCACTGGCGAAGTTGAAAAACCGCGCGGGGTCATCATGTCCGGCGACCTCATCGACAATGGCTCGGATGAGAAAAAATATCCGGGTGAATGGGCAAACTATCTCGCGGAGTTTGGCGTCAACGGCGAGGGGAAGTGCAAGTTCCCAGTTTACGAAGGCATGGGGAACCACGACTGGAACAAGAACCTGTTCATGTACAATAATATCAAGGAGCGTAACCTGAAGCGCAAAGAACTCGGGTTTATCCAGACGATTTCAGAAAACGGCTACCACTATTCATGGGATTGGGATGAAATTCACTTCGTCAACCTGAACATCTTTCCAGGAAACATCTGGGCCGGGGAGGCCGACACGTATGGTGCGGGATCGCACGACCCGCTGATGTCCCGGGCATTCTTGGAGAAGGACTTGCGTGAGAAGGTCGGAAACTCCGGGCGCCCGGTGATCCTGATTCACCACTTCCGGCCGATCGATGAGAACTGGTGGACCTTCAGTGCCGCGGACAAGTATCACCGGATCATTCAGGACTATAATGTTATCGTCATCATGGTCGGCCACCAGGGCGGCGGGGTCAGCAACACGTGGCGCGGGATCAACTGGGCCAGCAGCAATGGCGAGTTGGAGGTCTTCCGGGTCAAGCCGGACAACACGCTCGTGGCAGTCGGTCGGGGCAGCGAGACGAGTTGGAATAAGCCGTTGCAGAAGAAGATCTTTCTTTCCTATGCGACCTCCGGCTTGCCCGCGGTGGTCAACAACGGCGAGTGGACCAGCAACGTCACCCAGGTCAGCGCAATGCTTTCAGGGAAAGTGCTCTATGAAGCCACGGCGGGATCCGAGGCGACCATTTACTGGGGCGCTAAGGACGGCGGCGATGATCCGAGCAAGTGGGAGAACACGGTGAAGGTCGGAGCCGTGAAAGTCGGTGAGGTCTTCAAAACAAACATCACCGGCCTGAAGCCGTGGACGGAGTATTTCTACCGCTGCAAGGTCACCAACAGCAAGGGTGAGGCATGGGCGGCAACCTCGATCCCCTTCTTCTCCCGGGGCAACTTGCCGCCAAACTGGCAAACCGCCTTTGTTGGCTATGAGCAGCGCCCGTGGGGCGGCGCCCATCTGGTGGACAAGGCCATCATCTTGCGCGGCAGCGGCCGGGACATCGGCGAGTCGGGCCAAACGATCGACAATTTCCAATACGCCTACTCCGAGCAGGCGGGCGATTTCCAACTCCAGGCGCAGCTGAAAGAATTTGGAGCGAAGACCCGCGGTCCGCTCACGGGGTTGATGATGCGTGCGTCAAAGGACGCAGGAGCCAAGAGCGTATCGCTGATCTATTCCGACAAGGAGGGGATCCGGCTGTTCACCCGCAGCGGAACCGATCAAAAAACGACCATCAGCAAGCCGGTGAAAATGGCGACTCCGGTCCGCCTGAAGTTGGTCCGCAGTGGCACCAACTTCACCGGCTACGCCTCGCCTGACGGCAAGGAGTGGACCCAGGTCGGCGAACCGGTTCCGGTTGTGATGGCCCCGGGCATCACCGCTGGCCTTGGCGTCTGCGCCGGAAACCGCGACTCATCCAAGAACGTCGTTGCCTTCTTCGACGAGGTCGAAGTGAAAAAGTAACCCTCCGCCAGCCCCAGTGGAAGCAGTCAGGCGCGCCCAAAAGCCGCGCCTGAATTGTTTGGCACGGCGATGCGGCGTCGTTAAAGGACCTTCTTCACAAAGCAGGCTTTCAGCGCGATGGCGACGCCGTCCATTTTGCAGTCAATTTCGTGGTCTCCGTCGACGAGGCGGATCGGCTTGGACTTCGTGCCGCTCTTGAGGACCTGCAAGGAGTTCTTCAGCTTGAGGTCCTTGATCATCGCCACCAAGTCGCCGGCGGCGAGGATGTTGCCATAGGCGTCCTTCACCACCCGCGCGAGTGGAGCCGCATCCGGGGCCTCCGCGATGCTCCACTCGTGGCGGCAGGTGACGCATTCGTAGTGTTTGAAGTGGATGAGTATCTCGCTCATCTCACACATCGGACAGGTCGGCTCACTCATGCCCCTCAAGTCTGCCCGCCCCGTCTTTGGAATCAAGGCGAAGGAATTACTTCAGCGCGCCTTCGACCATCTTCTTGAACTCGGGCGCGCGGGCGGTCACGAGGGCGGACGGGCCGGTCATGCGGATGAAGATGTGGCCGCCTTCGGCTTCGACGATGGCGCCGAGCAGGATCCAGCCGCGCATCGGGGTCTTATCTCCCAAGGGCGGTCCTTTCATGTAGGTGCCCTCGGCTTGGACGTAGGTGACGGCGGTCTTGCCGGCCTTCAGGGTGTCCACCTTCTGCTTGAGGGCGGCGTCCTTCTCCACGAAGAGGCCGAACCAGCGTTTGACGTTGGCCTCGGTGCCGCCGCCGTTGGCGGGGCCGAAGTGGAAGAAGGCCATCTCGGCTTCGTCCTTGGTCTTGGCATCCACCAGCCGGAGCTCGGCGGCGCGCATGCCGGCGGCGGGGAGGGATTCCCATCCGGCTGGGCGGCTGAAGGTGACGGTGCTGACCTTGAACTTCTCCTGAGCGTGGGCGACGCAGGCGAGGAACAGGGCGGATAGGAGCAAGTAACGTTTCATAGGTGACCCTTTCCTTAAAGAAGAGTCACGCCAAAGTCAAACCTGTGACGGGTCCGCGTGAGGCGAGGTTTAGGCGGCGAGGCGCACGGTGTCGGCGCGGCAGAGGCGCAGGAAGGTTTCTTCGATCAATGAAAGCCGGCGTCCGCGCCAGTGGAGGATGCCCCATTGGCGGCGGAGCTTGCGCTTACCGAGCGGCAGGGCGACGAGCGAGCCGTCGGCCATCTCCTTGCGGCAGATCCACGGGGCGAGGATGCCGACGCCGAGGCCCAGCTTCACCAGCTCTTTCATCGCCTCCATGCTGCCGAGCTCGATGACGGTGTTCAGCGACATCTCCTCCTCGCGGAAGTAATCCTCGATGAGGCGGAAGGTGTAGCTGACCTTGTCGTAGAGGATGTAGTTCTGCAGCGGGATCTGGTCGCGCGCCACCCGCTGGGCCAGCGCCCACGGATGTTGCGGGGCGACGAAGAAGCAGAGCTCGTCGCTGAAGATGGGATGGAACTCGAACTGTTCCTCGTGGTGCGGTTCGAGGGTGAGGGCGAGATCGACGCGGTTGGTGCGGACGAACTCGAGCGCCTCGAGCGTGTCGCCGGGACAGATGTTGATGATGCACTTGGGGAACGAGGACTTGATCTCGCGCAACACCGGCGGCAGCAGATGCTCGCAGGCGGTGGTGCTGGCACCGATGCGCAGGCGCACCTGCCCCCACTTACCGAGTTGCTCGAGCGCGGCGCGCGCGGCGGCCATCTCCTGCAAGATTTTTTGCGCGTGATGCAGAAGGGTTTCTCCGGCCTGCGTGAGCAAAACCTTTTTGCCCACCCTGTCAAAAAGGAGACAGCCGAGATTTTCCTCCAGCGCGCGCATCGAGTGGCTCACAGCGGACTGCGAGAGATGCAGCCGCTTGGCCGCCTGCGTGAAGCTGCTCGTCTCCGCCAGCATCGCGAACGCGCGCAGTTGGCGGGTGTCAATGGTTGGAATCATGGATGAACACCTTTCAAGTTAAACACTGGTTTGCTTCAAGCAACTGGCGAGCCAAGTGAAACGGGCTTGGCACGCTTCCCGCTCTTTGAGGTGACGGCACGAGGAGTGCCTCAGCTACCAAACTGAACGTGACGCACTGACAATGAAACTCTCTGAATTGAAAAAGGCCGGACACTTCCCGACGCTGGTGACCGCCTTCCTCTACTTCGATTTCAGCTTCATGGTCTGGACGCTGCTGGGCGTGCTGGCCAACCAGATCGCCGCGCCGGAATCCCTCAACCTCACCGCGCAGCAACGCTTCTTCATGGTGTCGGTGCCGATCCTCTTTGGCGGCCTCTTCCGGTTGGTGCTGGGATTGATGGTGGACCGCATCGGCGCCAAGCCCACCGGAATCATGGCGCAGTTGATCGTCATCGCCGGCTTAAGCACCGCGTGGCTGGTCGGACTGAAAGATTACAACGCCGTGCTGTTGATGGGCGTGGTGCTGGGCGTGGCGGGGGCGAGCTTCGCCGTGGCGCTGCCGCAGGCGGGCCGCTGGTATCCGCCGCGCATGCAGGGACTGGTGATGGGGTTGGCGGGCGCGGGCAACATCGGCGTGGTGATTGACGCGTTGCTGGCGCCGCGTCTGGCGGACATCTACGGCTGGGAAGCGGTGTTCGGGTTGGCCCTAATCCCCGCGGTGCTGGTGCTGGCGGTTTACATCATCGTTTCGAAAGAGCCGCCGGTGCAGGTCACGCCCAAGAAGATCGGCGACTATTTCCGGATGTTCCGCGACAAAGACGTCCACTGGTTCTGTTTCTTCTACACGGTGAGCTTCGGCGGATTTGTCGGGCTGGCCTACTCGCTCGGAATGTATTTCAAGGAACGCTTCGGCCTCACGGCGGCGCAGTCGGGCGATCTCGTCGCGCTTTGCACGGCGATCGGCGCCCTCGGACGTCCTGTCGGCAGCGCGATCTCCGACCGCATCGGTGGCATCCGCTCGCTGCACATCTACTACACCGTGGCGTGTGCGGCGCTGGTGGTGGGTGCGCTCTCCGGACATCTGTGGGTGAACGTGGCGGCGTTCTTCGTCGCGTGCGGCGCGTTCGGGATGGGCAACGGCTCGGTGTTCCAGCTCCTGCCACAACGCTTCGGCAAAGACATTGGCGTGATGACCGGCCTCGTCGGTTGCGGCGGCGGGTTGGGCGGGTTCCTGCTCGCGAACATGATGGGCCAGAGTAAGCAATACACCGACTCCTACACGACGGGACTGCTGGTGTTCGCCGGCATTTGCCTCCTCGCTCTCGTCGGGCTGAATTTGGTCAAGAAACGCTGGCGCACGACTTGGGGCGCGCTGGCGCAGGCGCGCATCTGAGCGCAGCACAGGCTTGGTGAAATCCGCTCCTTCTGTTAAATCACCATGCCGTTGAAAGCCAACATCACCAGCCACGGAATCGCCCGCTCTGAAGCGGACGGTTCGCAGGACGCCTTCGCGGCGCAGATCTGGCAGGACTCGCTCATCGCCGTGATGGCCGATGGCGTGGGCACCGCCGCCGCCGGTGGCGAAGCCGCGCGCCGCACCGTGACGACGCTGACGGGAAACTTCCAATCGCGTCCGCGCAACTGGAGCCTGCCGCAGGCGTTGAAGGAATTCACCCAACGCCTCAACCACACGCTCCACTCCGAATCGCACGCCAAATTCGAGCGTCCCGAGATGCTCACCACGCTGGCCGTGGCGGCGCTCGAGGGCAACCAGCTCCACGGGCTCAACGTCGGCGACTCGCGCGTTTATCTGCTGCACGAAGGCGAGCTGCACCAGCTCTCGCGCGACCAGACCGAGGCGGCCGCGCAGTTCCGGCACGTGCTGACTCAGGCCGTCGGAATGACGGCGGACGTCGCGCCGCACACCTTCCAACACGTGATCGCGACTGGCGACATACTGCTGCTCTGCTCCGACGGCGTCTCCAATCTGCTGGCCGATGAGGATTTGAAATTGCTTCTTCTCCAACGCGCCAGCGCGCGCACGATCGCTACGGCCGCGCGGGAGAAAGCGACCGAGGAGACGCTCGACGACATCTCGGCTGTGGTGGCTGAAATCACCGCCATCGACCCGTTGCGAAGCAGCGGCCAGCGGCTGGAGATTCCCGAGACGCTTTACGCGGGACAGATTTTCGAGAGCTCCACTTTGATCCGTCCGCTCAACCAGAACGAGCGCACGTGGATCGCGAAACACGGCGATAATGAGGTCGCCATCAAGTTCGCCCCAATTCAAGCGCGCGACAGCGAGACGGTGCTGAACCAATTCCATAAAGAGATCTGGACGCTCACGCGCTTGTGGGCCGACTTTTTCATCCACGCCTACGTGCCGGAGAATGCGCGCACGCTCTGCTACGTTATGGAATACGTGGAGGCGCCGACGCTGAAGGAAACGCTCCGCGCCGGGCCGTTGCCGCTGGACGAGACGGTGAAGCTCGCGAGCTTCCTGCTCGATGCGGGGCAATTCCTGCTGCGGCTCGATCTCGTGCACGGCGACATCAAGCCCGAAAATATCCTCGTGCTGCGCGAGGGCGAGCAGGTGCGATTCAAGCTGATCGACTTCGGCAGCATCAGCGAGGTCTTCTCCGTGACGAGCCGCGCTGGCACGCCGAGCTATCTCGCGCCGGAACGTTTCCACAACGCGCCGTGTTCCGAGCTCACGGAGATTTTCGCCATCGGCGTGACGGTGTTCGAGGCGGTGACCGGCACGTTTCCGTATGGCGAAATCGAGCCGTTCCAGACGCCGCACTTTGGCGCATCCAAACTGCCGGCGACACTGAACCCGAACATCCCGCCGTGGCTGGAGTCGGTGCTACTGCGCGCCGTCGCTCCGCAAATCGAGAACCGCTACCACAGCTACTCGGAGATGAAGTTCGATCTCGAGAACCCAGGCAAGGTGAAGCCGTTCTTCCGCAAAGACGCGCCGTTGCTCGAGCGGAACCCCGTCCTCTTCTACAAAACCGGTTTCTTCCTGCTGCTGGCGGCGAACCTCTTCCTTCTCTACAAGCTGCTCGTCCGGAAGTGACCCTGTTGCTTTTTGCGCAAACTGCGTACCTTCACTCTGGCAAAGGGAATCCCAATCCCGCGCAAAGTTAGGAAAACCATCCAATACAGTCACACACGTTCATCCGGCATCCGACCTGCTCTAAGGCAACGGGATGAATTGGTTCGATACAAAAGCTTTGGTCGCGGGGACGGCGCTCGCGCTGGCGGTGCTGCTGGGAATCGCCCTCGGCTCGCACGGGTTGGCGCATTTCGATCCGGCGCTGACGGGCTACGCCATCGGCTCGACGCTGGCGGCGTTCGCGGTCGGCTACCGCTTTGTTGTCTGGGCGCAGCGGCCGCCGTCGCGGATGTATTTCAAGCGGGGGTTCCAACTCCTGTTCCGGCGTGGAAACAAAAGTTCAACGGCTCCCGCCATCACGCAGCCACCATCCGCCGAACGCCTCCCCTTGCCGATCGGCGCAGGAACGCTCGGCGCGGCGCTGGCGACAAACTTCGCGGCGCAGACCTTCATCCGCCGCCGCAGCGTGTATCGTTGGGTGATGCACCTCTGCCTCTCCGGCGGTTCCACGCTGGCGTTCGCCATCACCTTCCCGCTCGTGTTCGGCTGGATTCATTTCGAAAGCTTTCCGGACAACGCCGAGATGTACCGCGTGCTGATGTTCGGCCTGCCGGTGGACAGCTTCAGCGTTCACAGTTTTAAAGCGCTCGTGATGTTCAACCTGCTGAACGTCGCCGGCGTCATCGTGCTGGTCGGTCTCGTGATGGCCGCAATCCGGCGCGTGACCGACGTCGGTGAGCGCGCGACGCAGACGTTCTTCGAGGACATCCTCCCGCTGCTGCTCATCTTCGCCGTCACGGCGACCGGCCTCGCGTTGACGGTGAGCTACAAGTTTCTCGCAGGCCGCGGCCACGGCCTGTGGGCGGTGATCCACATGGTGAGCGTGGTGGCACTGCTGCTCTACATTCCGTTCGGCAAGCTCTTCCACATGTTCCAGCGCACCTGCTCGCTCTGCGTCTCGCTCTACAAGAAAGCGGGCACCGACGGCGCGCGCGCGCACTGCCGCCGCTGCGGTGAGGATTTCGCCAGCCAGATGCACGTGGATGATCTCAAGACCGTGCTCGACCAACTCGGCTTCAACTACCGTTTCGCCACGGCGAAGGGCGAGGTACATTATCAAGACATCTGCCCCGCCTGCCGCCGCCGGTTGCTGGCGTTGAACCAAGGCCGAACGCTCGGCCGCTGACTTTTCACTTATGGCCACGCTGACTTTATCCGAAGAGAAATACATCGAACGCTACGGCCCGCATCCGGCTTACATCCCCGCCGGCGGCTGGGACAATCGCGAGCCGGACAAGCTCGTGAAGACCCACTGCGTCTTCTGCGGCGTGCAGTGCGGCATTCAGCTCAAGGTCAAAGACAACAAGGTCATCGGCTTCGAGCCGTGGGAGGAATTCCCTGTCAACGAGGGCAAGCTCTGCCCGAAGGGCGTGAAGCGCTATATGCAGAACGAGCACCCCGACCGCCTGCTCTCGCCGCTCATCCGCAGCGACGACGGCTTCCGCACGGCTTCGTGGGACGAGGCGATGGACAAGACCGTCGCGGCTATCCGCGACATCCAGTCCAAGCACGGCAAGGACGCGTTTGCTTTTCTCGGTGGCGCTTCGATGACGAACGAGAAGGCTTACTTGAATGGCAAGTTCGCGCGCGTCGCGTTACAGACCGCGAACATCGATTACAACGGCCGCCTCTGCATGGTCAGCGCGGGCGCGGCCAATCGCATGGCGTTCGGCGTCGATCGCGCGGCGAATCCGTGGGAGGACATTCCGAAAACGAAGGCGCTCATTCTCACCGGCACGAACATCGCCGAGTGCTTCCCCATCCTCACCGACTACGTCTGGCGCGCGCGCGACAACGGCGCGAAGATCATCGTCATCGATCCGCGCATCACGCCCATCGCGCGTACGGCGGATTTATTTTTGCCCGTGCGCCCCGGCCGCGACAGCGCGCTGGCCAATGGCATCCTGCACGTGATGATCGAGCGCGGATGGATTGACGAGAAGTTCATCCCGGAGCACACGCACGACTTCGATAAAGTCCGCGATCTCGTGAAGCGTTACACGCCCGAGATCACCGAGCGCATCACCGGCGTCCCCGCAGCGAGCATCGTGAAGGCCGCGGAAATCTGGGGGCCGGCGGAATCTTCGATGCTGCTGCACGCGCGCGGCATCGAGCATCACACGAAGGGCGTCGAGAATGTCCTCACCTACATCAATCTCGTCCTCGCCACCGGCCGCATCGGCAAGCCCGGCTGCGGTTACGGCACGATCACCGGACAGGGCAACGGACAAGGCGGACGCGAGCACGGGCAGCGTTGCAACCAACTTCCCGGCGGACGCGACATCAGCAAGCCCGAGCACCGCCAGTTCATCGCGGACTTCTGGGGTATCCCTGAGCCCGAGCTTCCGAAACAGGGCCTCACCGCGTGCGAGATTATCGACGCCATTGAGCGCGGCGAAATCAAAGGACTCATCAGCATCAGCTTCAACCCGCTCGTCTCCATTCCCGATACCGCGCGCACCCGCGCCGCGTTCGAGAAGCTCGAGTTCTTCGCCTCAATTGATTTCTTCATGAACGAAACCGCGCACTACGCGGACGTGGTGCTGCCGGGTTCGTTGCAGGAGGAGGACGAGGGCACGGTCACGACCGGCGAGGGCCGCTGCGTGCGGCTGCGCAACTCAGTCTCGCCGCCCGGCAACGCCCGCGTGGACTGGCAAATCATCTGCGACCTCGCGAAACGCTTGGGCAAAGAAAAGTTCTTCACCTACGCAAACGCCGGCGAGATTTTCACGGAGTTGACCCGCGCCTCAAAAGGCGGGCCGATTGATTACAGCGGAATGACCTACGCGAAGATCGAGGACAACAATGGCATCTTCTGGCCGTGTCCCGCGCCAGAGCATCCCGGCACGCCGCGGCTTTTCGAGGGCGGCAAGTTTCATCATCCCGACGGGAAGGCGAAGTTCCACGCGTACGAGTACCGCCCGCCCGCCGAGGACGTGGACGCCGAGTATCCGATTTTTTACACGACCGGCCGCGTGGTTTCGCAGTATCTCAGCGGCACGCAGACGCGGCGCATCGGCGACCTCGTGGATCAATATCCCGAGCCGCTCTGCGAGATTCATCCGATCCTCGCCGAAAAGCTCGGCATCAAAGACCGCGACCTCGTGAAGGTCAGCACGCGCCGTGGCGAAATCACGGTGCCCGCGC
>CAMASG010000024.1 GCA_945860945.1 Akkermansia muciniphila | reverse complement strand
ACGTGGCGGAACACGAGCAAATCATACGCCACCACGGGCAGGCCCGAAGCGAGGCACTCGTTCACCGCCAGCCCCCAGCCTTCCTCCGACGAGAGGCTCAAGCCCACGCGCGAGAGCGCCAGCAACTCGTTCTTCCGTTCCTCGTCGATACCGCCGGTGCACGTGACAGAATCCTGCAACCCCAATTCGCGAAACATCGCTTCCATCCGCGCGCGATGTGGCCCTTCGCCAATGACCACCAATCGCGCGGCCGGTCGCTGCCGTAAGACCTCCTGCCAGACGCGCGGCAAATCGAACACGCCCTTCAACGCGTGCATCCGGCCGAGGAAAACGACATCGAATTCCTTTTGCTCCTCCGGCGCGGTTTTGAACCGTTCCAACTCCAGCCCGCAGCCCACCACCGCCGGATACAGCGGGCGCAATTCGAAACTTTCCTCCAGCCGCCGGTAATCCTCCGCCACCGGCGCGCTCAGACAGAAAATCGCGTCGGCCCAGCGGTTCACCCAGCGGGCACTGAGCCGTTCGCCGAAGAGGTTCATCCGGTTAAGCAGGCCGACCCGCTGCTTCTGCGCGCCCAGCACGTGCTGCACTTTCACGACCAACTTCGCTCCCAATCGCCGAGCGATGACGCGCGCCGGATAAACTTCCGCAGGAAACGGTCCCGTGGCGTAAACCAAATCGTACCGCTCCGGCAGACACGTGAAGTGCGCCGTGAGGCAGCGCCACCCGTAAGCGGGGAGATAACGCCACGCCTGATCCAAATGGCCGGTGGCATTGAAAAATCCGTCGCTGCAGATGAGCCGAACGCCGGGCGCGAGCCGCTGCAGTTGCGGAAAGGCCGCGCGCGCCACGAGGAAATCCACCGTGTGCCCCAGCGCGCGCCACTCGTGCGCCATGTTCACATACTCGCGCAGCACGCCGGAAATCGACGTGGAGTCGTTGAGAATATTGTGGACGAGCAGCAGGCGCATCAGAACGGCTCAAACTCGGCGACCCACACGACGTTCGCGAATGGAAACGGCGACCCGAACCTCGCGCCGATCGCCTCCGCACGCGGCACCTCGCGCCATTCGCGGCGGGCGACGCGCTTCATAAAAGACGCGCGCGCGTGCCCGAGTTGGTCGCGCTCGATCAACGCGTCCAGCTCGGGATTGTAGCCGAGCGGCACGGTCACCACGAGCTTACCGCTCGGCGCGAGCAACCGCCGGCACGATGCGATAGCCGCGAGTATCTTCGCGCTGGACGAGCCTTCTCCCTCGTCATCGAACCCGATGTGTTCGAAGGTCGAGATGGAAAGGATGAGGCTGAACTTTTTCCCCGGCGCGTAGCCGACGATGTCGGCATTCACCACGCCCGGCGCGTGCTCGAACTTGTCCAACACGGTGTGGCGCACCGGAAAATAGTGGCCGAGCACGTTGCCCACCTCGAGAGTGTCGCCCGCGGCTTGCTCAAGATAGGCGCGCGCGATCGGCACCTCCACGCAGCGCTCGTTCGCCCAAGTCACATTGTAGCGATGGTAAAAATAGGACAAAGCCGCTCCTCGAAAAGTGAAGTGCCCCGGCCGGAGTAAACGCAGCACGAGCGGCGCAGAGAGAATGCGCAGCGGTAGGCGAACCAGCTCCGCCGCGCCGAAGCGCCGGACAAACCATCGCACGCGACCGAGTGTGCCTTGGTAGAGATGCGCCATCGTCAGGATTGTTGTTCAAGCTGAGCGCAGTGGCCAGTCATTTGCGGCCGGCCTGCGTCTCGAGCCAGTCGCACGCGCGCGGCAGCACGTTGCTCCAATGAAATTCTTTCGCGCGCAGCCACGCCGCGCGACGCCAACGCTCGTAATCCTCGGGGCGTTTCAGTGCCGTAACCAAACTCGCGGCGAGCGACTCGGGTGTCTCGGCCTCGGCCACCAAACCCGTTTGCTCGTGTAATGTGGACTCGACGAGGCCCGCGACGGGATACACCGCCGCCGGCGCGCCCATCGCGTTCGCTTCGATCACGTTCAATCCCCACCCTTCGCGCAACGACGTGTGCAAAAGAAAATGTGCGCGGCGCAGCACATCGTCCTTCTCTCGCTCGGATAACGCGCCGGCGAAGCGGATGTTTTCTTCCACGCGCAACTCGGTGGCCAAACGCTTCAACTCCGCTTCGCACTCGCCCGCGCCGACAATGGTCAGCTCCGCTTTCACGCTGTTGTCCGCAAGCCGGCGCACGACGCGGAGGGCGTGGTCGATGCGCTTGTTCGGCGCGAGACGCGAAACCGTCGCCAGCCGCAGCGGTTGAGCGAACGGCTTCTCGTCCAACTCCGGCAGAGCAGTGGTGTCCACGCCGTACGGGATGATGGTGACATCACGAACGCCGCGCCGCTGCAACTCCTCCTTCGTGAATTGCGATGCGGTGAAAAACGGCACGCGACGGTAAAGCCAATGCGTCCATCGCTCCTGCTCGAGGCCGATGGTGCTGAGCGGCCACGGATAGAAGGAGCCCCAAATCGGTCCGAGCACCTCGTGAATATAGGCGACGCAGTTTGTGCCGCACCACCATGGGGCGAACCACGGAATGCCGTGGTGTTGGTCTATCACCAAATCAAATCGCGGTTGCTGATGGCACCAGCGTCGAGCCGCGAGCCACGACGTGAACCTGTTCCCTTCGCGAACAATGTGGACGCCGTCCACAATCTCTTCGTGCGCCGCGCTGGGGAAATCATTCGCGAACCACCACGCCTCATGCCCGCGCCGCACGAGAGCAGCGAGGTAGGCGAGCGTCACGCGCTCGGCCCCGCCGCCGAGCGGGTTGCGCGGATCGCGCCAGTTCAGCATCAGGAAGCGCACGGCACTACATCGCGGGAAGCGGCGTTCAACCTCAAGTGAATTGTGGCCATCACTGCCGTATTCGCTCCCATCTCGAAAGTGACGTGCGGAACATGCCTTCGAAGAATTGCCAATGGCAGAAAAGAAAAAGCCTCGGCTCTCGCCGAGGCTTTGAAAGAAATGCGTTTGCCGACTACTTCAGCCGATCGAAGTTCTTCTGGAGAATCTGCCAGTCCTTCAGACCTTTCACTTTTTCCTGATGGCTGCTGACGATCTTCGCCTCGTTGGCGTTCTTCGTCGCGCGGGTGGTCTTGTAGAAAATGCCGAAGCTGCCGGGAAAAGCCTCGCCAGCGAGCTTGTAGGCGGCGGCTTCATCGGTCACGTCGTGATCGGCGGGGACGGTGTTGAACGCGCCGCCCTTGCGCGGGTTGCTGGCGTCGAAGGCGCCTTCGTAAAACTCGACGCATTCGCTCAAGCACTCGATGAAGCTGAAGCCGTCGTGGTCCATCGCGGCTTCCATCATCTGGAGGACGTGGTTGGGGTTCGTGTGCGTGGTGCGCGCGACAAACGTGGCGCCGGCGCTGATCGCCTGCTTCATCGGGTTGATGGGATGATCCATCGAACCCCAGCCGTCGGTCTTACTCTTGAAGCCGAGCGGCGACGTGGGCGAGGTCTGCTTCTTCGTAAGGCCGTAAACCCAGTTGTCCATCACACAGTAGGTCAACTTGATATTCTTGCGCGCGGTGTGGTTGAAATGATTTCCACCAATGCTGAACGCATCGCCGTCGCCGCCGAAGACGAAGACGTGGAGATCAGGACGCGAGAGCGAAATACCGCTGGCGAAGGGCAACGCACGGCCGTGGATGTAGTGCGCGCCGTGCGCCTGCACGAAATACGGGAAGCGCGACGAGCAGCCGATGCCGGCCACGGTGGTGATCTTCTCGTGGTGTATTTTGCGCTTTTCGATGAGCTTGAAATAGAGCGCGAGCACGGAGAAATCGCCGCAACCGGGACACCACGTAGGGTGATCGGCGGCGACTTCTTTTTTCGTCAATCCTTTGCGATCAGCGTCGGACAGAGGCGGGACGAGGCCGGTGTTCAGATTGCCGGTGCGGGGGAGAACTTCAAAAGGGAGAGTGAGGCTCATGGTGGGATTTGTTAGAGATTCAAAATGGGTTACATCTTCCGCAGGCCGGTGGCCACGGCGTCATTCGCGCGGGAGAGGATGTCCTTCACCTTCCAGTTCAGGCCGTCCACTTTATTGATGCCGCGGATTTTCGGGTCGCAGTAGCGCGCGCGCAGCAGGCTCGCAAGCTGGCCGTAGCCGTAAATGCCCTCGTCGTTCATCTCGACGACGAAGACGTGGTTGAAGCCGGCGAAAATATTTTCCAAGCCGTTCGGCATCGGATTCACGTGCCGGATGTGAAGCGAAGAAACGCTGTCGCCGGCGGCGCGAGCGCGGGCCGCGGCTTCTTTGATCGGACCCTCGGTGGAACCCCAGCCGACAAGCAGGATATTGCCTTCCGCTGGACCGTAAATTTGCGGCAAGGGCAAAGCCGCACCGAGCGCTTGAAGTTTTTTGCGACGCTTCGCACTCATCTGCGCGTGCAGTTTGGGTGAGCCAGTCGGGTGGCCGAGTTCGTCGTGTTCAAGGCCGGTGACGACAGGATATTTACCGCTGGCGATGCGCGTGCCGGGCGCGACGTGACGCGTCACACCATCCACCGGAGCGAGGTCGTACGGCTTGTGATCCGCCACGGGCGTGAAGTCCGGCGAGATGTCCTGACAAACCTTTTCGAGATTCGGCTCCTCGAAGGCTTCGATGCGGCTGGCAATGCCTTGATCGCTGAGAATGATGACCGGCACGCTGTATTTGCGCGCGATGTTTACGGCCTCGATGGCCATGTAGAAGCAATCCTCGACGTTCGCCGGCGCGATGACGACGCGCGGGCTATCGCCGTGGCCGCCGAAGACGGCGATGTTCAAGTCCGACTGCTCGACGTTCGTCGGCATGCCCGTCGAAGGTCCGCCGCGCTGCACGTCCACAATGACGAGCGGCATTTCCGCCATGACCGCCCAACCGAGCGCCTCGGTCTTGAGCGAAATACCCGGACCGCTGGAACCGGTCACCGCCACGCGTCCGGCGTAGCTCGCGCCGATGGCCATCGAGATGGCCGCAATTTCATCCTCGGTCTGCACGAAGGTGCCGCCGTATTTCGGCAACTCACGGCGCAGCAGCTCCATGATGTCCGACCACGGCGTGATGGGATAGCCCGCGCCGAACCGCACGCCCGCCGCGATGAGCCCGAAGCCGAGCGCCTCGTTGCCGTTCATCACGATCTGCGGGTGGTCCTTCTTCTGGCTGTCCACGAACTTGAATACTTCGAGCACGCTGCCGAGCGAGTGACCGTAGCCAGCGTGGAAGGCCGCGAGCGCGTTGTTCAAGATGCTCGGATCTTTCCCCGTGAAACGTTCGCCAATGAGCTTTTCGAGCTTCGGCAAATTCAGATCGAACATCTTCGCGATGAGGCCGAGCGAGAAAATATTCTTGCCCTTGTCCTTCGCCGTGCCGCCGATCGCCTCGACTGTGAGTCCGGAAATCGGCACGCCAAGATGGTGATACGTCTGCTGCCACTCGGCCTTCGGCTCCACGTGGTCGGAATCGTAAAGCACGATGCCGCCCTTCTTGAGCGAGCTGACGTGGTCCTCGTAGGAATGCTGGTAGAAACAGAGCAGCACATCCGCCTCGTCGCCCGAGCTGAGCACTTCGCCCGAGCCGATGCGGACTTGGAAAATCGAGGGGCCACCGGAAATGGTCGAGGGGATGGTCATGAACGTCATGACCTCTTGCTCGCTGCGGCCCGCGAGCCGCGCGAGGAAACCGCCGATTGCCTGGATGCCGTCCTGTGAATTGCCGGCGATACGGATGATCGCCTCGGAAACGTTCGAAACCTTCGGTGCCGCTCCGCCCGCCGCCGTCGTTGCTGTCTCGCTCATCGTAAAATCCTTCAAAAACAATTTCTAATCGCGACGGCTGTTGAACACGTTCCCGTCACGCCCTCTTCAAAAAAGGTCATTTAAAATATCACCGAACGCCCCAGTGTCAAACTGCATTATCAGCGTGTATCCATCTGAAAAACAGCGGGTTACAAAACCAGTCTGAAACCGACAACGAAGCGACCGACGGCGACGATTAGGTGCCTTTATTTTTCGAGCCGTGCGCTTAAGCTCCGCCGCGCGCGATCGCCAGCGCCGCGTGAAGCCCTTCGGCCACCGCGTGCCCGCAGTGCCGCTCGCTCACGCGCCCGCCTTCGCTGAGCACCTGCGCCTTCACCGCCGGCATCGCGTTGGAAGGCGCGACCAACCAGTGCGCGTGCTCGCGCCGCAGCATCGGCAGGTCGTTGTAATGATCGCCCGCGGCGAAGATGTGCTCGCGCCCGATGCCCAACCGTTGCGCGATCTCGCTCAACGCCGTGCCCTTGTTGTAATCCGCGTGGGCGAAGCGCGCGTACACGTCGTTGCGCACCCACGTCAATCCTGGCACCTCGCGGCAATAGTCCTCCACGAAAGATTGGATCTCGTCCGCGTCGGGGTTGCTCGTCGCCGTGATGCAGAGGGGTGACCACGCGTCCTCGTAGATCTCCGAGTCGTAGCGCGACTCGATCCATGCCGACAGACGAGGCAAGTCCGGGCGCACGCGCGCGAAAAGCACCTCGTGCGTCCGCGCACAGGCGTCGTTCCATTCCGCCACTGGCGAGTAATTGTGGTCGTGATGCCGGTAAATCTCGCGCTCGACCACCACCACGTAATCCGGCTTCACGCGCAACCGCGCTCGAGCCTTCGCCTCCATCAAACTCGAAAGATCGCGTCCCGTGTTGATTACCCACTTCGTCCCCTGCCCCTGCAGTTCGGCGATCAAATCCTGCAGTGCATCGGGCACGGGCGGGTTTTCAAACTCGGCGAAAATCGTTCCGTCAAAATCGGTGGAGATGAGTTGGATCGGCGGCTTCATGATGCGCGGGCTCCGCGCTTGCGGCCCACAGCAAACGTGCGATACCGTTTGCTGTCAAAGTCATTTATGGCCGCGCTTCAAGAACGTTACGACGACGCGATGTTCGCCTTCAGCCAAGGCGATTATCCCCACTCCATTGACGCCCTCCGTGCGATTCTCGCCGAGGACCCGCAGCACTTCGACGCCCAGCTTTCGATCGGCATGGCTCTGTATCGGCAGGGCGATTTCGCCACCGCCATCGCCGAAGGTCACAAGGCCGAGCAACTCCGCCCGCACGAACAGCTCGTCCACACCAACCTCTCACTCTTCTACATGAAGTCCGGCGACAAACAGACCGCCGAGCATCACGGACTGCAGGCGCGGATCGCCTCCTGGCGCGGCAACATGGACAAGCCCGTCGCAGACGTGCCCGCGGCGGATGCCGAATTGAAGATGGCTGGCGCCGCCGCGCCGCAGCCTTTCAAACTGCCTGAAAAGTTTCCCGATATGCCGTGGAAAAAGAAGAAGCCCGACGCCCACGGCGGCGACGCAGCCAACCCATCCACCTCTCACCACTGATATGAAATCCGCCTACGAACGCGCCATGGAAAAGTTTGGCACCGGCCCCGTCGCCAAGCTGACCGACAAACAGAAGAAACAGCTCGCCGAACTCGACGCCCGTTACAAAGCCAAGGTCGCCGAGCGCGAAATCTTCCTCGAAGGCCAGCTCGATAAAGCCATCTCCTCCGACGACGACGAGGCCGTCGCGATGCTCCGTCGCCAGCTCACCAGCGAACGTAAAACCCTCGCCGCCGAACTGGAGGAGAAGAAGGAAGCCGTGCGCAAAGCCAAAGGCTGAACGCTCGCCCGGATACCTGAATGGCACTGCACCCCGAATTCCCAGCCTCGCCCTACGCGCCGCTCCTCCCCGAGTAGCGGTGGTTCCCCGCCGATGAAGCCCTGCGCAGTTCGGCCTACGACAAGCTCCTTCCGCCGCTCGTCGCGAAGGTTCGCAAGGAAATCTTCGCTTGGCGCAGCCAAGGCTATCCCGGCGCGTCCGCAACTTCCGCAGCCTTGCTCCACCATTGGTTTGAAACCGAGGACCTGACCGAGAACGCCGACGGTTCGCTCTCGACCTTTCGCTACTACTTCGCCCAGCGCGAGGCGGTCGAGATCGTCATCTGGCTTTACGAGGTCCGCAGCGCCCGTGACAAATACGACCTCCTCCGTTTCGACGCCTCGGGCGCGGTTTCGAGCGGCATGTTCGACGAGGATTGACCGCGCTACGTCCTAAAGATGGCAACCGGCGCGGGCAAAACCAAAGTCCTCTCGCTCCTCATCGCGTGGAGTTTCTTCCACAAGCGCTACGAGACCGACTCTCCGCTCTCGCGCAACTTCCTCGTCATCGCAGCCAAGATCATCGTGCTCGTCCGACTCCGCGCGGACTTCGACGGCCTCAAGATTTTCTTCAACGACCCCATCCTGCCGCCGAACGGCCACGACGGCCGCAACTGGGGCGACGCCTTCCAGTTCACCCTGCATATCCAGGACGACGTGCGCGTGGCCCGGCCTCGACCAGTTTTCCGCGCGCGGAGCAGCTTCACCCCAAAGGGGTGAAGACAGAGGGAAGAAAGACAATTTACAGAAGCAGTTTTACACCGGCCAGCTTTCCATCTAAACCAACATGAATAGGATTTACGAAGGAAAAAATGGTGCGCGAGGCGGGATTTGAACCCACAACCTTCGGCTTCGGAGACCGACACTCTATCCAGTTGAGCTACTCGCGCACGAAGGCAATCGCAGCCTACCAACAATTTCTCGTGCGGCAATAGTTTGTTGCCTCGCTCAATTACTTCGGCACCGCGTTCACGCGCTTCAACTCGCGCAAATCATCCGCCGGCAACATCACTGTACCCACCGACGGATCCTCCACGATCACCCCGCCATTGCGCACCGCGAGCGTTTTGGCGTGCAGTAACGCGCCTGAGGGCAGCCCCACGCGCAGCAGCACGCCGACCGGCGGAGTCCGCGGCGCATCGCGAATCGCCACCGCCAACACCTCCGGCAACGGATGCGCCTGCAGACCGAACAGCACGGAGCTTATTATCACGCGGCCGCCTTCGATTCCTTTGAACTCGCCGTCCACGAAGTCGCCGTTCGCCAGCAGGACCCCTTTGCGGCCCGCAGGAATCTTCTCGACGGTTCGCGACGCGAGCGGCTGCAAATAAAGTCGCGCGACATTCACGAGCGAAATCGACGGCGGCGAATGCGTGGGACCAAAGCGAATCACCGTGTCGTCGGCCGTTTGAATCGGCGCGGGGAGAAGCGAGCCGCCCCACGTCAGCACGCCCGCTGGCTGAACTTCGCCCTCGTCATCGCCCGCAGGAATCACGCGATGGAACGACGGCGGTGTCACGCCGGGGAAAAGTTGGCTCGACGGAATCAGCGCCTTCGGCGTCGAAGCGCTGCTCCAGTACAATCGCGCGGTGCAACCGCCCTGCCGATTCATCGTCTCCATCCGCAGCTCGTAACGCTTGCCTGCCTCGAGCGCGAGGCTGCCGGTTAATTCGCCGCGCGGCACAGCGAACAGCTCGTTGAGGAGAGATTTGCCGTTCACCCAGAGCCGCACGCCCTCGTCCGTCTCCACGTGGAAAGTGTAGGTCTCGGAATGTTTCGCCTCGATTTGGCCGGTCCAACGCACGCTGTAATCCTCCGCCGCCACATCGCCCGCCGGCGAATTCGTCCACGCGAAATTCACCATCGGATCCACGCGCAGGACGGCGTCGCCGAAAAAGAAGCGGCTCTTGAAATAAGTTGCCAGCAGTCCGTTCGTCGCGCCGAGCTTCGCCTCGGGTAAATCCGGCGAACTGGTCGGGTACAACTGGCTCCGCGGCACGACGCTCTTGGCGAAGCCGGGGCCGCTCCAGAGAAGCCGCACGCGCGCGTTGCCCACGTTGTCGAAATACTCCACGCGCAAATCGTAGCGCTGGCCCGCTTCGAGTCGCACGACGCCGTTCGTCTCGCCGGACTCCTGCTTCTGCCACTTCTCGAGCTTGAGATCATTGCCGAGTTGCATCCGCCCGCCGTCATCCGTCGCCAGCCAAAACGTGTAAAGACCCGCGGATGGCGCCTCAATCTTGCCGCTCCAGCGCACGGTGAAATAATCGCGCGGCAAATCGAACACCGGCTCGCGCGCACCCCAGTTGAAATCAATCGTCTCGTCCACGCGATAGATGGCGCGACCGGAGAAATTCGGCCGCTCGTAATACGCGCCGACCAGTCCGGTGCCGCGGCCCGCGTTCGGAAACTTCGCCGTGATCAGTGGATGATTCTCGGGCAGCTCGAACGTGGCCGAGAGAATGTTCGTCAACGCCACGCGTACCGTTGCACCTTTAATCGGGACGACTTCCACGACGCCGGGCGGCATCAGACGAACGAGGCCGCTGTGCGTCTGACCGTCGACCGTGCGAACGGTGCCGGCCTCGACAACGGAGGCGCGGAGAAAAAGGAACGCGGAGAAAATCAAGCCGACGCGATGAATAGCACGGCGGTTCATTTAGGAAGAGTGCCAGCGGCCTGCTGCACCAGAAGCTGCTCCACCGCCACTTTCTCGGCCTGCGCACGATTAGCCAAGTCCTTGGCTTCATTGAACAACGCTCGTTTCCGAATCGATTCGGCTTCAGCCTTGGTCAAGGTCGCCCTCGTAACAAGTATAGCATTGTAGGCGTTATTCTTCTCGGTCAGCGACTTCTCGGCAATGAGGACGGCCTCAATCGCCGCCTTCTCGGCGACGGCTTTATCGGTGTCAGCCTGCTTGAGTTTCGTCTGCATTTCCGTCAACAGCTTCTCGGCATCGGTGATCACTTTGGCCAACTTCATCTCAGCGGCGGTCACGTCGTCCTTCGCCTTTTTCTCCGCAGCCGTAATCTCCGCGACGACCTTCTCGAGGTTGGTGTTCCGTTCGACGAGAGTCTTGGCGCGGACGTCCTCCTCAATTTTGGAGCGCATCAGTATCACGGTCAATTCCTTGACGCGCGTATCGACGAGAGTCCGCAATTTCTGCATCGAGGCCAGCGACTTCACGCCCGCGGCAACGGCCTCGGCTTCCTTCTTTTTGCTCGGTGCCGCCGCTTTTTGCTCGGCCTCTTTGGCGCTAGCGAGCCGATCCTTGCGCACGGCCACATCCTGATCGGCCTCGACGAGTTTCTTCCGCGCCTTCTCGAGCGACTCGGTGTACATCGCGACAACGCTCTTGGAACTGACGAGCAATTTCGCAGCGGACTCCTTTAAATCGCGCGCGCCTTTCAAACGCGACTCCGACACCTTCACGGCAAAGTCCGCGCCGCGGCGGAGGCTCGCGAGACTTGTCTCGGCGACCGTGCGATCGAATTTCATCTTGGACGCCACGCGCTCAAACTCGGTCTTAGTGCCCCCGAGTGCGCCGGATTTGGATTTGGCATCGGCACCGAGAAGGTCAGCTTTGCGGCGCAGTTCGGCGTAAATCTTGTCCTTGGCCGGAAAGTTAGTCGTGGCTTGCGTGTGCACTGCGGCGGCTTGGAAAGTGAGCTCCCCAGCGATGACCAGATCCCGCTCGGCATTCGCGAGCACGAGAATCTTCTCGGCGGTTTTCTCGGCGGCGACACGCGCGCGGACGAGCATGTCGGCGTGCGTACGCCAGCGCAGACCTTGTTCCACGGCGATTTTGACAATCAACTTCTCCTGTTGCTCGGCTCGCTGCCGATCCGTCTCGGCCAGCATTTCCCATTCACTCCACGCGAAGGCGAGGCGATTGGTGCCTTTGCCAAAAGCAATCTCCTCGAGCTGCGCAGCAGGAAAACACAAACCGCGCAGAAACGGATCATCGAGAACGAGCATGTCGACCTCGGCGCGGAGAGCGCGTGCGAACAAGACCGAGCCGTCGCGCAAACGTATCTCAAATTGTTCAGCCGGCAGAGCGAACTTGCGCAGCATCACCGCAGCGGCTTCGCGACCGACCTCAAAGCTGCGTTCGCCGAAGAGAACGGAGCCGAGCTTGATCTGGCCATTCTGAATCGACTTGATTTCGCCCTCCACAAAATCGCCGGAGACAAGCATCACGCCGGGGCGAGACGCACGCAGCGCGCTGGCGCGGTAAGGCGTGAGCGGTTGGAAGAAGATGGCCGAGGTGTTCGCCGTGGTGAGAGTGAAGCCGGCAAGCGGATCCGCGAGATGCACAGCCGAGTCGTCCACAGCGCGCACGCTGCGGGCAAGAAACGCGCCGCTCCACGTGAGAATACCCATCGGCACCGTGCCGTGAGGGAAGATCTTCCTGAGGGCGAGACCGGCGGGTGGATTCGTGGCGGGCTTAACAGGGACGACGGCCGCCGGCGAGTCGAACAGAGCCTGCTTCAGTTGCGAGAGAGGAACCGTTTCGGTTTTGCCCTGCGGCGTGACGATGCGAATCGATTCAACGCCGAGTGCAATCTGTCCCTCGATGACGCGGCCGTCGCGCGTGCGGACGGAGCCGGCTTGCGATACGAGCGCGGAACAAACGACGGCAAAAAGGATGAGTCGGGAACGATTCATCCGAGAGGCAACTCACCGCTGATAGAGCGGGAGATAATGGTAGGGCATCGAGAGGATCATCGTGAAGACAGCGGTGGTGTACACCGGCCCGACACCGCCGCGGCCTTTCGATTCCCACGAGTAGTTATCGCCGTCTTTCTTGGCAGACTTGATCAATCCCTCTTTCATCAGCGCGTACCATTTCTCCCATGTCTCGCCACCGATCATGTACTGCGCGGGCGCGGCGTAGAAGTTGCCGTACACGTACCATTCCTGTTCTTCACGACCGTTCTTGAAGATGTAATCAGAACCGGCCTTCACCATCGGGTCATCATAGAGGCCGCAGACCTGCAGCGAATAAATCGCCGCCGACGTGCGCGCGAAACCGGGACTCCCGCTGGGTTGATAGCCGAAGCCGCCGCTGCCGGCGTGATAACAAGCCTTCACGTACTTCACTGCATCATCAATCGTCTTCTGCGGAACCTCGATGCCGGAATTCTTCGCGGCGCGCAATGCGACGACCTGCAGCACGGTCACCGACATGTCGGCATCTTTCGCGATGGGACGATAGCGCCAACCGCCCTCGTCGTTCTGACTGCTAATGATGAGCTTGATGGCGCGGTCGAGCTTCTGGCGGATGACCGGCGAGCGCGTCTGCCCGTACAACTCGGCGAGCGCGATGGTCGCGATGCCGTGGGTGTACATGTACTGACCGCTAGGGCGCTGGCCGTAGATGCCCTCGGTGGTCATCTGGTCGAGGAGATACTGCAATCCGGCTGCAACCTGTTTTCCATATTCACCCTCACCGGGTAGGTGGCCAGCAGATTGGAAAGCCATCAACGTGTAAGCCGTGATAGCGACAGGGTGCGCCTGCTCTTCGCCGCTCGTGGCCCAAGAACCGTTGGCCTTTTGGCTCGCAGCGAGCCACTTGAGCGCGCCTTTGATGACCACTTCAGTCTTGTCATCCACCACGACAGTGTCGCGCTTGGCAGCGGGACCCGCGCCGGGCGCGGCAATCGACACAGTGGCGAACACCGCGCAGAACGCGGTAACGAGAGGGAACAACCGAGTCATAAACGTCACTTCCGGTTGCCCGACTCGGACAGGTTGCGGAGGAACTGCTCGACGAGCGGGCCGTATTCTTCCGGATATTTTTCACCCTGCGACTGGAGAATCGCGCTGCGATCGCGCTTGGGCAGATTGATGAAGGTGGACTGACCTTTCACGTTGTTGCGGCGCGGGCCATCAGCACCACCCGAACCAGCCCAGTTACCGATGTCGCCGGTGCCTTTCGGCGCGGGTTCACCCTGACCGGGTTGCTGTCCGGGTTGCTGGCCCTGACCTTGACCTTGTCCCTGACCGGGCTGCTGACCCTGACCGGGTTGTTGGCCGGGCTGTTGACCCTGACCCTGGGCCAATTCCGGCGTGCCGACTCCGCCTTGAGCGAGAGCGAGAGCGGCGGCGGCCTGTGCGAGCGCTTGCTGCGCGGCAGCGGCGTTCGCCTGCGCTGGCATCGGAGCGTTAGCAGCGGCTTGCGCAGCGGCATTCGCGAGCGCCTGCTGCGCCTGCTGAAGGGCTTGCTGAGCGGCGGCAGGCAACGGCTGCGCACCAGCGGCGAGCGGGGCAATAAGAGCGGCGGCGTTTTCGAGCGGCTGCGCAGCGGGCGAAGCGTTCATCGCGGCCAATTGCTGAGCCATCTGGACGGCCTCGGCCTGCATCTTGCCGAGCTGCGGGAGCGACGGCGGAGCTTCGCCCTGACCTTCACCTTGGCCTGGGGGCTTCTCTCCCTGTCCCGGCGGCTTTTCGCCCTGACCGGGAGGTTTCTCACCTTGGCCAGGTGGTTTTTCACCCTGTCCCGGCGGCTTCTCACCGGCAGGCTGGGCGGCCTCGATGCCCTTCTGAGCCTTCTTCATGCTCTCAATCGCGGCCGGAATATTGTTCTCAGCGAGTTGCTGTGCAGCTTGCGCAGCGGCTTGCTTCGCTTGCTGAACGGGCGCTTCGGCCGGTGCATCTTTGGCAACCTCGGCAAGAGCCTTCGCAATCTGCTGCTGCTTCTGCATCAACTGCTCGGCGAGACCAGCCTGCGGCTGGAGCTTGGCCATAGCCTGATTGAGTTCCTGCTGAGCCTGATCGATGGCAGCGGCGGCCTTGGCCATCGCCTCCTGATTGTTGCCCTGCGGTTGGCCGAGCTCGGAAGCGAGTTGGGCGGCCTGCTGGTCCACGGCCTTCTTGGCAGCCTGCAAATCAGCGATAGCCTGCGCCTGTGGCTCGCGAGCGGCTTGGGCGTTGGGCTTGTCGAGCTGCCCTTTGGCGACTTCCATGTTCTTCTTCGCGGCTTCGAGGGCTTTGGCTGCGGCTTCGGGGGCGTTGGCCTTCTCCGCGTCGGCTTTGGCATCACCCGTTTCCTTCGCAACTTCAGCTTGCGCCTTGGCATTCGCGGCGTTTTCCTTGGCCGTCTCCGGCGCGTTGGCCTCCGGTTTTCCAGCAGCCTCCGGCTTACCGGCATTCTCTGGCTTGGCAGGATTGTTTTCGGGTTTGCTCGGATTATTCTCGGGCTTCGCGGTGTTCTCCGGTTTGCCAGCGTTGTTCTCGGGCTTGGCCGCGTCCGCCGCCTTTTGTTTCTCGGCGGTCTTGGCGGTATCCATCTGAACCTTCTGCTGGTCTTCAATCAGCTTGCTGATTTTCTGGCCGAGCTCCTTGAGCTTAGCCATCTCTTCCTTCGCTTTTTCCAACTGCGCGATTTGCTGGCCGAGCTGCTGGTCGGCTTTGTTGAGGGCATCGATGGCGGCCTGCTGGGCTTCGGGGGAATTCTTCGCCTCGGCGAGTTTGTCCTCGGACTTCTTCATCTGCTTGGCAGCTTCAGCGATGGACTCCGCGGCTTCGGGAGCCGTCTCAGCCGCCTGCTTTTGGGCTTCCTGCGTTTGGGCTTTAGTGTCGGCCTGTTTGGGAGCCTGCTCTTTCAGAGCGGAATCTTTGGTCTCGGGCTTGTCGTTTTTCTCGGCCTTGGCGGCGTCTTCCTTAATCTTCTTCTCGGCCTCGATCAAATCACGGACTTGCTTCTGCAGTTCTTTGGCCGCGGCAATCTTGTCCTTCGGCTTGTCGGTTTGAAGCTTGGCGAGTTGCTCCTGCAACGCCTGCTTGGCCTCTTCCATCTTCACGAGCGCCTGCTGCTGCTTCTCCGGCGCGACGGTGGTCTTCTGTTGCGTGGGCTTGGTCTTGTCGGCGATGACGGCGCGAGCCTCCTGCTGTTTGTCAGTCGCGGTCTTGAGATCTTCGGAAGCCTTCGGAGCAACGGTCTGAAGGTCTTCACGGATGGAGTCGGTGCGATCCACGAGATCACCCTGCTTCTTCTCGGCCTCAACAGTGTCCGTGGTCTTCTCGATGTTCTTGGTCTCCTCCATCACCTGCTTCTGATCAACGATGGCCTTCTCCAAATCACGGAGCGCTTGGCGGATGATCTCGCCCTTGTCGCGAGCGGCGGCGAGGAGCTTGGAGAGATCGAGCATCAAGTCGCGGGCCTTCTTCTCGTTGCCAGCGGCGGAGAGGAGGTTCTGCTGCTTGAGATCGCCGGTGGCCGAATCCATCGTCGGCAGGAAACGGCCGTCGTTGGATTTCTGCAACGCGAGACGCGGGCGGACTTCGATGTTCGGGTCCACTTCCTTGGAAAGCTTCTCGAGCTTCGCCATGAGAATCTTCGCCTCGTCGCCGAGCGCGCCCTGCTCGGATTCCTGAAGCTGCATCGAAATTTTGAAGGACTCCGTGAAGCGACCGGAACCAACGCGACCGGTGGATTCGAGACCGACGCCTTCTTTGAGGTTGGCGTTTTGGCGAACAGCCAGAGCGGCGAAACGAAGCGAGAGCTGGTGGAGCGCCTGTTGACGCTGATACTCGAGCAGGAGCTGGCGGAGCTGGACGACGATGCCCTTCTGGCCGGTGAAAGCGTCCACGATGCGGCGGTTCACAGCGCCGTCGTCTTTGTCGTTGCGCGCGGCACGGAGCAACTCGACCACGCGCTGAATCTCTTTCTCGGAAAGTTTGCCGAGCACGCCGCGGATGGCTTTGAGAATCTCGACGTCGTCGCCGGTGAGCCCGTTGCGCTCGTATTCCTCGATGACGCTGGAGAGCAGCTTGCCGACGCGGTCAGTCGTAGTGCGGATCTGCTCCTGCTTGACCTCCTGCTGAAGCAGGCGATCGGTGGGAGTTTCGAGCGGCACAGCGAACGCCAGCGGGGCGAATGCGACGAGTATTCCGAGTATCAGTTTCTTCATAGCCTGACCTTTTTTTGGTTCGGTTGCGTTCTGACAACTGCTTTCAAAACCGGATTACGCGCGAAAGTAACAAAAACCTCCTTCACACGCAATGAATTAGACGGCCGTTCGACGGCCACCCTCTACTTTTGTTCAGCCTTTTCTCGGATCAACGTTCCGAGGCGCTGGTTCAGCTTTTCCTGATCGTTCGCCACGTCGCTGATGCTGCCCAAGAAATCACCCGCACGGTTGAGCAAATCAGCGCGTTTCTCGGCGTCGCTCACCACTTTGGCCGCGAAGCGCGCGCTGGACGCCACTCCCGGTCCGGTCACGTCGTTGTTGTCCTCAACCTCAATCCAATACTCCATCATGCTGCCCTCGGGCACGAGCGGCGTGAGTTTGCCCACGTTCCACTCGTAACGATGCCGCAGCGCGCGTTCGGGACGGCCGATGTCGAGCGGGATCGAGCGCGTCGCCCCGCCATCCACCGAGAAGGCGAGACGGACTTTGGCGATGGCGAAATCATCCAACGCCTCGAATGCGAGCAGCAGTCGCGCGCGCTGGGTGATCAACTCTTCTTTGCGGTCGGGATAAGTGATGCGCACGGTCGGCGCCTTGTCCGGCAGCACGTCCACGCGATAGACCGCCTCGTCCTTCGAGGCAATGGCGTGCTTGTCCACGAGATGGATGCTGAATCCGCTGAACTCCTCCTTCGGGACAGGAATCTCCGCGGTCAGAGCACCCGCCTTGACGTCGATTTTCATCGCCAGCGTGTTCGTCGTGGTCGTGCCGAAGAGCCGCACCTCGGCCTGCGTCACTTCCTTGCTCGGCGTCACTTTCAATTTCAGCACGCTGCCGGCGAGCAACGTCAGATCGCCCATCGAACGCTTCACCGAGCCGAGTTCCGTGTATTTCGGGAAATCCTGCACCGCCTCGATGCCGGCGATGCCTGGCCGCGGAACCGCCTCGACTTTGGCCGACTTACTTTGGCCGTCGTTCAGCTTCACGGTAAACGCGAACGACTCCTGCACCCCGTCGAGCGTGCGAATAAAACGCATCCCGTTCGTGCGCGTCATCGGATATTCCGCGCTGCGGCCCGAGGCGTATTTCACCACGAGCTTGCCGGTGTCCGGCACCAAGCCACGCGCATCAGCTTCAATCGTCACGGCTTCGCCCGCGGGCACGATGCGGTCGCCGCCGACCAACGCCACACGGGTTTTGCGCGGCACCGCCGTGTCTTGTGAAAGAAAAGCGCGCTTGAGCAAATCGTTCGCGTCGTCGCCGAGTGAGCGATAACCGTAAACGCCGCCGCCGAGTAAAATGAGCGCCGCGAGAGCGAGCTTCACGAAACGGACGGCATTAATCACGTCACCAAAAGGAATCGGCCGCGCCATCGTTTCGGTTTCGCGCACCAGTTCCGCCACCAGCACCGGTGATGCGCCGGCGGGAATCGCCTGCGGTTGTGTGAGCTGGAGCGCAGCAATCAGGCGCGAACGGAACTGCGGTAACGCGCGCTCCACGAGCAGCGCCACCGTGTTGTCGTCGGGACGGCGGATGATCGGCGTGATGACATCGCGGAAAAGAATGTAGCCGAGCACGCTCGCGTTCAGCGCGAGCAACGCCGCGCGCACGGCCAGCGGCAAATCGAGCAGCCAGTCGGCGAGCATCCCGCCTGCGAGGAGGCCCGTGACGAGAATCAGCGCGAGCGACACACCGCTGCCGGCGGTCACGGTCAAAATCTTCGCACGAACGCCGGCGAGTTTCTCGTGCAGCAGTGCGCTGGGCGCGACGGATTGGTTGGCGTTGCCGGTGCTCATTTCAGATACGAGACTTTGCGCAGAATCCACTCGGCGCTCACGACGAGAAGAATCAGCAGGAAATAAAGCGGCGAGCTCCACAGCTCGACCTCGAGGCTGGAGCGAAGACGTTCGATCTTCTGGCCGACGAGCGCGGGCAGGCGGTGTAAATCTTCTTCGCGCAGGAACGCGCCGCCGGTGGATGCCGCGAGGTCGCGCAGAAGCGGCTCGTTCATCGCCGTCTCGCCAAGCTCGTACTTCGGCTCGGTCACGTTGAAATCGAGCTTCGTCTCGGGATCCTGCTCAACGTGGAATTTGTAGAAGCCTGCCGAGGGCGCGATGAATTCACCGCGATAAAGGCCCGGCTGCTCGGGCACCGGCTTGAGCTGCACTTCAGCCGTCTGCTCGGTGCCGCGCTGCACGTACACGCCTTTCATCACCGGTTCCTGCACCGGCTCGAAACCGACGGAGTAAAGACGCGCGTAAATACCGACGCGTTCGCCGGTGACAAAGTTCTGCCGATCGGCGGAAAGCTGTGTGCGCTTGCTCGCGCCCATCAACCGCTGAATCGCCATCCGCTGCGAGACCTGGCCCCACAGCGCGGTGTAATATTGGTCGCCGACATTTTTGCGCCAGCGCCATGTGTTATCCGTGCCGATGTACAGCACCTGACCGAGACCATACTGCTGCTGCGCGACCACAGGCATTTTTCCAAAGCGCGTCTCTTTCACCGGATCGGGATCGACCAGCAAAACCTCGGCGGCAGGCTTCGCTCGCGTGACTTTCGCCACCCAATACACCGGCGGCAGCTTGCGCCAAAGCGCGAGATTTTCATCGTCCTTGTCAGAGAGGCGGAGCATCGAGCTCTCCTTGCCGCGACCGGTCAGCTCGAGGCGAATCGGCTTGTCGAAGATGCCGTCAACACCGGCCGACGCGCTGAGCGTGGAATCGAACTCAACCGGCAACAGACGCTCGAGGACGGTGTTGCGATACGCGTGCGGAGCGAAGCGCCGGCCCGCGACCATCACGAACGCGCCGCCGAAGCGCGAGACGAACTCGTTCAGATTCTCGAACTGCTGGTTGGTGAGACCCTTCGGATCCACGTCGCCGAAAAGAATCACGTCGTACTTGAACAAATCTTCCTTCCGCGCCGGAAACGCCTCGAGATAGGGCGAATCCTCGCCACGCGCGAGGGCCGGGTCGCCTTCCATCAACAGCGTCTTCAGCTCGATACGGCGGTCGCGGATCAGCATCGCCTGCAAATAACGGAACTCCCAGCGCGGAGATTGCTCCACCAGCAACACTTTGATCTTCGCGTCGATGACGCGGATGTGGTGCGTGCGGCTGTTATTGTCCTTCACCGTCTCGTCATCACGCGCCTCGATGCTGGCGGTGAGATCGAACTCGCCGACCTTGTCCGGCGTGAAACGGAGCGTGACGAGCTGCTCGCCGTCACCGGCGAAATTCACCGGCGCCTCGGCCACGAGCGTTTCACCGAGCTTCAATTGAACCTTCGCCGATTCGCCGGCGAGACCCTGCGAACGGACGCGCACTTTCACCTCTACCTCGTCCCGCGCGAAGCTGATCTCGGGCGCGAAAATGTTCGCCACAATAATATCGCGCGGCGCGGTGATGCCGATGCCGTAGATGAAAAGCGGCACGCCGGCTTCGCGAAGCTGCGCAGCGACATCGCGCGGATGACTGCCGAGATTGTTCGCGCCATCCGTGGCGAGCACCACGCCCGCGAGCGGCTGACCGCGTTTGCGCTGGAGCACCTCGCGCATCGCGTCGCCCAGCGCGGTGCCGGGGCTTTGCGCATCGAGCTTGTCCACCCAGAGAAAATCTTGCGGCTTGGCTTTGAGACGCTTTTGCGGCGCGGCCTCGGGCTCGCCTTCCTTCACGGGCGCCTGGCCGGCCTTCTCGCGCGGCAACTCGGTGACGCGCTGGCCGAAACTGAACGGCACGAGATCAAACTGCTCGTCGAGACGCGGAAGCAAATCAAGTTGCTCGTTGCGGAACGCGGCCTTGACGAGGTCGAGCCGCATGCTCTGGTCAAATTCCTTCGTGCGACCGGCGGGGAGAATTTGCGTGAGACCATTCGTCGCGTTGAGCGCACCGCGAACGAGCGCCGCGCGTTTGAGATCGTCCACGTTCACGCGCGGATCGCGGATCTGCATGCTCGAACTGCCGTCCACGAGAATCAGCAACGAGCGGCGAATGCTGCCCTCGACAGTGAATGCCAGTACCGGCCGCAGCAGCAGCACGAGCAGCAGTCCGAGGAAAAGTCCGCGTAGCGTCATCAGCGCCGCTTTGCGCACGGGAGTGAGACTCTCGGGCACGAGGCGGTAGCTCCACCACGTGAGCGCAGCGAGGAACAACGCGGCCAGCACCAGCCAACCGGGCGCGATGCCGCCGCCGTGGAAGGCGACCGACGCGCCGGCGATTTGCGTCGCCGTGTCCACTTTCACACCGAGAAGTTTGAGGAAAAATTCCGTCATCGCGTAAACTTATTTGGCACGGCTGAACCACTGCGCCAGCCATGTCTCGATTGCAGCCAACGCCAATACCAGCAGCGCTATCGGCAGCCAGAATTCCGTGCCCACACGCTCTTTCTCGACCAGTTCGCGGAGCGAAACGCCCGGCGACCAGTCATACACGTTCGCGGAGGTCTTGAGCTTCTCTTTGTCTTCCACCGCTAACTCGGTGAGGTCGGACTCGCGCGAATCGGGCTGCGCCGCAAAACGAATCACCGCCGGCGGATCGTTCACCGTGGCTTCATACGCGCCTCCGGAATCGGTGGCGGCAAAGCGCAGCGTCGGCACGCCATTGATCAATTCCACGCGCCGCAGTTCACGCGTCGCGGCAGATTGTGACGGACCGGAAACCTGCGCGTCGCGGCCCACGAGATCGGAGCTGACCTGCCGCGTGAATTCCTGTCCCACGGGGACGTTGAGGCTTTCATCCTGCCGTTGCACGAGCGAGCCGAGCACACGCTGCACGAGCGCGAGGAAGGCCGGGCGCACGGGCAAATCGTTCCACGCCGTATCCGCCGTGCTGCTGAAAAGAAACACTCGGCCGAGGCCCCACGCGCGTTCCATCACCGCCGGCGCACCGCTCGCGTAGCGCAGCACCACACGCGCTGGGCCGGCATCGGCGACGACTTGCTTCTGATTCTCGGGAGCTGGCTCGAGCTTAAACGTGCGGAAGAAACGGGCCGAAGCGAGCGTGCCGGCGCCGGGATTATTCCAGAGCGCAGTGACAGGATGCTCGTAGTTGCGCGTCTGCAGCGTGGCGTATTTCTCTTCCTGCTCGGCGTTGCCCTCGGGCGCACCGAGCGCGGCGGGCAACATCGCGTGACGCGCGAAAAGGATGTCGTTGTAAAAACCCGCGTTCACTTTCGCGCCGGGGAAAACCATCAGGCCGCCGCCGCGCTTGAGGTATTGCTCCAGCGATTTGACGGTGGTCTCCGAGAAATCGGCGACGTTGGCGAGAACGATGGCATCGAAATCATCCAGCCGCGTGGCGGCGAGCTCGATCGCGGTGACGGTCGTGGTCTTGATGAAATAACTCTCGCGATCGAGCGCCGGAACCGGCACGAGCGCGTGGCCGAGAATAAACGTCTCGCTGTCGCGCGGTTCGGTGCCCGGCTCGCCATCGACGAGCAACACGCGCGCCTCGCGGATCGCGCGGCAGACGACCGTACGTTTGTTGTCAGCGAGCAGCCGGTCATCCGGAATGCGAGCGGTGACGGGATGGAAACCTTCGGTGCGCAACTTGCCGAAAAGCGAAACACCCACCGTCTCGCCGGGGCGCAGGAGTGGCACAATAATCTCGTCACCGGACGGCTCGCTGCCGACGGCGAGCGTCACGCGGACATTCTTGGCTTCTTCCTTGCCGAAGTTGGTCACCTGCACCTCGAAACGAATCGGGCGATTCACAGGCGTGAGACCGCCGGCCACGGAAAGCCCGCTGACGCCGAGGTTCCGATCTTCTTTCGAACCGACAAGAAGGATGTGGCTCTTAATTTCAGTCTTCGTCTGCTCAAGCGACTTCTGAATGTCACCGAGTTGGCGCCAACCGGTGGCCTGACCATCGGTCACGAGATAGATTTCTTTGCGCAGCGCGGAGCGGCCTTTGAGATTCTCGATCGCCTTCTGAATGGCGGGGGCGAGATCGCTCGCGCGGTCGGAGAGCTTCGCTTCGCGGATAGCTTTGCGAGCGAGGTTGAGATCGTAAGTCGGCTCTGGAATCAGTCCCTGCGCGATGTCCGAGGCGAGCAACACGGCGGTGGCGGAACCGGCAGGCAACGCATCGATGGCCTGCTCGGCGGCCTTGCGGGCTTTGTCGAAACGCGTCTCGACGCCGTCGCTCACGCCCATGCTGAAGGAGTTATCGAGCAGCAGCACGCCGGTGACTTTGGTCTGGCCGAAAATGTCGGTGGTGCTGGACTTCATCGCCGGCCGCGAGAGGGCGAGCGCGAGCAGGATTAAAATAAGGCAGCGGAGAGCGAGCAGGATGAGATCCTCGATCTTCATCCGGCGCTGGTTCTGATCCACGCTGGCTTTGATGAAGCGCATCGCGCCCCAGACCACGCGCTGGAATTTCCGCCGGTTCAGCAGGTGAACAATGATTGGCACCGCCACCGCCGCAGCGCCCGCCAGCAATAATGGATTAAGAAAGCCCATGGCTCAGCGAGTGGTGGTTTTCAACCGGAATGCGAGATAGCCGCTGAGCATTTCGTGCAGCGGTTGGGCGGTGTTCACCGTCACGTAGTGCACATGGTTCTTCTCGCAACCCTCCCGCAGACGGGTGCGGAACGCATCGAACTCGCGCAGGTAACTCTTCCGGATCTCCTGCGGACGGGTGAGAATCTTCGGAATGTTTTCCATGCCTTCGAACTCGACGAGGCCCTTGAACGGAAACTCGAATTCGTCCGGATCGAGCGTGTGAAACAGAACCACTTCGTGTCCGGCGAAACGTAAATGCTGGATGCCTTCGAGCACCTTCTCCTCATCGTCGAACAAATCGCTGATGACCATGATGATGCCTTTGCGGCGCACCACGCGGGCTATGTCGTGCAGCACGCCGGCGATGTTCGTTTGCCCCGTCGGTTGGAAGGCGGCGAGACGCTGCATCAGGGTGTGAATCGTGGCGCGGTTGTTACTGCGCGGCGCGTAATCACGCATCGTCTGGTCGAAGATGCCGACGGCCGCGGCGTCGCGCTGGTGCAGGATGAGATAGGAAAGACAGGCCGCGAGCGCTTTGCCGTATTGAAACTTCGTCAACCGACCGGAGCCGTATTGCATCGACTCGGAACCGTCGAGCAGGATGTTGGAGACGTAGTTGGTCTCCTGCTCGTATTGCTTGATGAAGTAGCGGTCGGTGCGGGCCTGCACCTTCCAGTCGATGTGGCGCGTGTCGTCGCCGGGGGCATACTCGCGATGCTGGGCGAACTCGATCGCGAAGCCGCGATAAGGCGACTTGTGCTCGCCCGCCATGTAGCCCTCGACCACGTAGCGAGCCTGCAAGCCAAGCGCCTCCGCCCGCTGAACTGACAGCGGGTCGAGCAACGAATCAATGGTCTCTTTGTCCATCCGTTTTCAAGTGTCCTACCCGACCGCAGCAATCACGCGCGGTTGGGATGGATGGAAACTTAGGCGAGATTATCGTGCTTCGGCACCAACTCGAGAATCTTCTTCACGATGTCATCGGCGGTGACGCCCTCGCTCTGTGCCGCGAAATTCGGGATGATACGATGGCGCAACACCGGCGGGGCCACGGCGGCGACGTCGTCGCAGCTCACATAGACCTGGCCGTTCATCATCGCGCGCGCCTTGGCGGCGAGGATGAGGTTGATGCCCGCGCGCGGACCAGCACCCCACGTGAGCCACTTCTTGCAGAAATCGGCCGCCTCGGGGGTCTTGATGCGTGTGACGCGCACAATTTTCTCGGCGTAAGCGAAGACCTGCGGAGCCACGGGCATCCGGCGCACCGTCTCCTGCACCGCGAGGATGTCCTCTTCGCTGAGCACAGCCTCAGGCTTGGCACCACCGATACCGGTGGCCATCTGCATAATCTGCAGTTCCTCTTCCGTGCTCGGGTAATCCACCGTGATCATAAACATGAAACGATCGAGCTGCGCTTCGGGCAACGGATACGTACCTTCCTGCTCGATCGGGTTCTGCGTGGCGAGCACGAAGAACGGGCTCGGCAGGGGATAATCCACGCCGCCCACCGTCACCTTGCGCTCCTGCATCGCCTCGAGCATCGCGGCCTGCGTCTTCGGCGGAGTACGGTTGATTTCGTCCGCCAGAACCATGTTCGCGAAGATCGGCCCCTTCAGAAACTTCAGCTCGCGGCCGCCGGTGGTCTGGTTCTGGTAAAGAACCTCCGTGCCGGTGATGTCGCTCGGCATGAGGTCGGGCGTGAACTGGATGCGCTTGAAAGCGAGGTGGAGCGTCTGCGCTAGCGACGAGACGAGTAGCGTCTTGGCCAGACCGGGCACGCCGACCAGCAACGCGTGGCTGCGGGTGAAGATGGCGATGAGCACCTGCTCGATCACATCGTCCTGACCGACAATCGCCTTGCTTAGTTCAGCTTTGATCGCCGCGCGTGCGGCTTTCAGCTTCGCGAGGGCCTGCAAATCCTTGTCCGCCAGCTGCGGTTTCGTATTCTTCTCAACAGTCGTAGTGCTCATCGTTTTTATTTTTCTAAATTCAAATCCACCACCGCTCTGGGTTCAAAACGTTCCCTAGAACGGCGAGATGGACGGGGGACAATTTCAAATTATTCGTTCAATGGAAAGAAATTTTATCGGCCCACTGAATTAACTAACGCAGCGGACCCCAACCGTTTCGGCTGGCTAACTTCCGTCACCTCGCCCAGCGGCAACCGCCACACACCGGCGAGCGGCAGCGTCGCCACAAGCTCATCCGCCTCCACAGCGATGGTCGCCGCGGTGAGCGTCCCCTGCCCGCGTGTCCGCACTTCAAATAGCGCCGGCGCCGGCGTCGCGCTGCGGAAAACGAGCACGGCGACTTCATCCGCGAGAATGTAACTGCGCAGGCCGAACAGCACCGAGCTGACTTTCATCTTGCCGCGCTCAACCTCCTTGAAATCGCCATCAATGAAATCGCCTCTGCGCAACAACAGCCCCGGCCGCCCAAGCTGCGCGAGCCCGAGCTGCGGCATGTGGCGGAAATGGACTTGGGCAAGATCCGCTTGGCGCACCGTCCGTTGACGCCCTCCATCACTGAACGCCGCGCCGGAATCGTTCAGCACCAGCGACTCCACGGAAATACTCGTGCCGTCCCTCAAAAACACACGCGGCCGCACGAGGGCGATTTCGCCGGGGCTTTGCGTCACTCCGCCGAGGCTAGCGTGGCTGAACTGCGCCTTGATGGATTGCGCGTAGTAGCTGTCCGCAGCAATCCCGACCTCGATCATCTCGGGCATCTTGGCGCGGACACGCTCGGTCGCCCGGCGAATCGACTGCCACTGCTTTCCATCCTGCGAATGGTAGCCGTTGAAGTAATCCCCTTCGCGCGCAAGTTTCAGCCAGCACGGAAAATTCAGCTTCTCACCAGCACGCGTGGAGCCGCCGCCAATTATGCTGGTTCCGCCACCAGCCGCGATGCTCGTCGTGGAACTGCGCATGGAAGTTCGGCCATCCACATCGACACGGATCGTCACCTTGTAATCACGTGTGCCGACAACGCTGTGCATCAGCAACCCCGCCCCCACCTTCGTTTCCTTCTTCCGATTGTCGCTTCCCACCGCGTCCACGCGCACGACAATCTCGCCATCGCCCTTCATTGGTTGGCGAATGAAATGCGATCCGCGCGTGCGCAACTGCAATTCTCCCGCGGGAATCTCGATGGTGAACACGCCGTTGGTGAAGGCCGATTTGCCTTTGATGGCTGCCGGCGCGAAGTCGCGCGCGTTCCACGGTTCTGGAAATTCACCCGGTTTCGCCAACCCATTCGTCGCGGGGAACGCGGTCGCGGCGGCATCGAGGCGCAGGAGATTGGCGAAGGCGATGAACGTCGGTGCGCCATCGGCGGCGGACACCACCACGCCGCCCTTCTCGAAACGCGCCGCGCCCGCCAAACGCCGGCCGTCCACCGTCTCAACCGTGGCGGCAGAAGCGACCACGGCGAGAGAAACCGCGGCCAGCATCAAAATGAACCCGTGTTTAATCATCAGGAATCGCCGTGAAGCCTTCCACAACCGGCAAGCGAGAAGCAACACAACGAATGACGCGGAGGGGAAACCGGAGGTTACATTCCAAGCCAGCCAAAGAATAGCTCTCGCACAGTCGCGTTTCTCTGATAGGCTCACCAAGTCGTTTCGACACAGCATGATACCCAAACTGTTCTCTGAGCTCGGCCTTTCGCCCGAGATAATCAAGGCCATCGATAAGCTCGGCTTCGAGCAGGCGGCGCCCATCCAAGCCGCAGCCATCCCCGTTTTGATGGCCGGCAAAGACGTCGTCGGCCAGTCGCAGACCGGCTCCGGCAAGACGGCCGCGTTCGCAATTCCGGCCATCGAGAAGACCGATCCGCGCGAACGCGCCGTGCAGGTGCTCATCCTCTGCCCCACGCGCGAACTCGCCGTGCAGGTCGCCGAGGAGGTCCACAAACTCGCCTTCTTCAAGCGCGGCATTATCGCCCTGCCCATCTACGGCGGCCAATCCTACGACCGCCAGCTCATCGGCCTCCGGCAAGGCGCGCAGATCGTCATCGGCACGCCCGGCCGCGTGATGGACCACATGCGCCGCGGCACGCTCCGCCTCGACAAGCTCAAGATGGTCATCCTCGACGAGGCCGACGTGATGTTGAACATGGGTTTCCGCGAGGACATCGAGTTCATCCTCCAGACCACGCCGGCCACGCGCCAGACGGTTTTCTTTTCCGCCACGATGCCGCGCCCGATTCGCGAGCTGATCGAAAAGCACGCGAAAACCCCCGAGAACGTCCGCATCGAGCAAGAGGGGATGACCGTATCGACGGTCGAGCAAATCTACTTCGAGGTGGATCGCCGCTGGAAAGTGGACGCGCTCACGCGGCTCATTGACGTCCACGATTTGAAGCTCGGCATCATCTTCTGCAACACCAAGCGTATGGTGGATGAACTCGTCGAGCACCTGAACACGCAGGGCTATTCCGCCGAGGGTTTGCACGGCGATCTCAGCCAAGCGCAGCGCGATCGCGTGATGAACAAGTTTCGCAAGTCCGGCCTCGAATTCCTCGTCGCCACCGATGTCGCCGCCCGCGGCATCGACGTGGACGACATCCAAGCCGTCTTCAACTACGACCTCCCGTACGATCCGGAAGATTACGTCCACCGCATCGGGCGCACCGGCCGCGCGGGCCGCAGCGGCATGGCGTTCTCGTTCGCCGCCGGCCGCGAGCTGTTTCAAATCCGCACCATCGAACGTTTCACGAACAGCCACATCCAACGCGGGCGCATCCCGTCGATCGAGGAAGTGGACGAGGCCCGCGCCAACGTGCTCCTCGATAAAGTTCGCGCCACCCTGCAAGCCGGCGAATTTGAACGGCAGGATAACGCCGTCGGCCGGTTGCTCGAAGAAGGCTTCGACAGCACCGACGTCATCTCCGCGCTCCTGCACTTGCTCGAAGGCGGCGAAGCCAACGCATCGCAACCCGCCGCGAAGACCGATGAACGCGAACGCCCGCAGCGTCCGGAGCGAACCGAACGCCCCGAGCGAACGGCTCCGCCTCGTGTCATCTCCCCTGCCCCCGCAGCTCCTAAACCGGTGCGCGCGGGAGCAAAACTCGTCACACCGCCGCCGACATACGCTGGAGCAAAATCCTTCAAGACCGCGAAGCCCATCGTCCCCATCGCGTCCGTGCCTCTAATTAAATCGTCCATCACTCCCGTCACAAGCCAACCGCTTGCGGCCGCGAGCGCGCCCGGCGCGAAATCGCCAAAGGCTCCGTTGCCCAAAAAATCTGCTCGCGCCGAACTCGACAGCCCCGGCGCGCGTCAACCGGTTCGCCGCGATTACGACGGACACGAAGACCAACCGCACGAGCGCCCCCAGCAAGCCGAGATCGAACCCAACCTCATCCCGCAGCGCCCCATCAGCCGTGGCACGCCCGCTGAGATGACCCGCCTTTGGATGAGCGTTGGTGAACAGCACGGCGTTGCCACGAGCGACATCACCGGCTGTATCCTCGGCGAGACCGGCCTTCCGACGCAGACCGTCGGTACTGTGGACATCCGCGAGCGGCACACGTTCGTGGATGTGACGGCGGAATTCGCGAAGGCCATCATCTCCAAGCTCAACCGCACCTCCCTCCGTGGACAGCGGCTCAAGGTGAAAATCGCGTGAGCGATTCCGCGCCGGCCCTCATCACCGCCTCCGAGCTCGTCGTCGCCTTCAACGACCGCGTCGTGCTCGACAACGCCACGCTCGCTTTGCACGAAGGCTCCCGCGTCGGCCTCGTCGGCCGCAACGGCGCGGGCAAATCCACTTTCCTCAAAGTCCTCGCCGGACAGCGCACGCCGGACAGCGGGACCGTCGCTCCGCGCCGCGGCCTCGTCGTGAGTTATCTCTCGCAGGAGTTCACGTTGGATCCGAAAAAGAACGTCCTCGAAAACATCCGCGACGGCGCGCGCCACGTGCTCGATCTCATCGCAGAATTCGAGTCGCTGCCCGCTGCATCGAAGCGCCACGAGGTGCTGGAAGAACGCATCGCGCATCTCGACGGCTGGAACCTCGACAACCGCATCGAGACCGCAATGTCGCATCTGAACACGCCACCCGGCGATCGCGACATCAACACACTTTCTGGCGGTGAGAAACGCCGCGTCGCGATGTGCCGCACGCTCGTCTCGCAGCCCGATTTGCTCATCCTCGACGAGCCGACGAACCATCTCGATCCCGAGTCCATCGAGTGGGTCGCGGAGTTTCTCGAGAACTTCGGCGGCGCATTTCTCGTCGTCACGCACGATCGCTGGTTCCTCGATCGCGTCACGAATCTCACCGCCGAATTGGCCGACGGCCGCTTCTTTACCTACGATGGCGGCTACACCGAATATCTCCTCGCGAAAGCCGATCGGCAGGCCTCCGAAGCCGTCGTCGAGCACAAGCGCCAGATGTTTTTGGAGAAGGAACTCGCGTGGGTCCGCAAAGGTCCGCGCGCCCAACGCACGAAGTCGAAGGATCGTTTCGATCGTTACTACGAAGTCGCCGATCAAAAAGGCCCGACCATCGAGGAGGATGTGGACCTCGTCATCCCGCCGCCGCCGCCGCTCGGCAACCGCGTCGTCGAGTTGAGCAACCTGGCCATCACGCTCGGCGGGCGCACGCTCTTCCGCAATTTCTCGCACACGTTCGAGAACGGCCAGCGCATCGGCGTCGCCGGACGCAACGGTGTCGGCAAAACCAGTTTGCTCAAAGCGATCATCGGCGAGCTTTCGCCCAGCGATGGCACCGTGAAAATCGGCCAGCTCACGAAGTTCAACTACGTGGACCAATCGCGCCTGCAACTGCGCGAGGAACGCACGGTGCTCGACGAGGTGAGCGACGGCACGGAGTTCGTCATCTGGGGCAACGGCAAGCTCTCGCTGCGCTCCTACTTGAAGCGCTTTCTCTTCACCGACGACCGCATCAATCTGCAGGTGAAACACCTCTCCGGCGGCGAGCGCAGCCGGCTTTTGCTCGCGCGGATTCTCAAGCAGGGCGGCAACTTTCTCATCCTCGACGAGCCGACGAACGACCTCGATTTGAACACGCTGCGCGTGCTCGAAGAGGCGCTCATCGCGTTCCCCGGCGTGGTGCTCGTGGTGAGCCACGACCGTTATTTTTTGAATCGCGTCTGCACCGGAATCCTCTCCTTCGAGAGCGACGAACGCATCGCCTACAGCGTCGGCAACTACGATTATTACGTGGAGAAGAAAGCCCGAGCCGCCGCGCCGACACGCGAAGCCGCGTCCGGTTGGCTTACCAATAGCGCCGTGTCCGCCCCTACCAAGTCGGCGGGCAAAGGCCGTAAACTCAGCTTCAAGGAGGCTCGCGAGCTTGATGGGATTGAGCCCGAGATTCTCAAGGTGGAACAGGAAATCGGCCGCATCGAAAACCTTTTCGCCGATCCGGAGTTCCACAAAACCCACTCCGCGCAGACCAACGGATTGCTCTCTGAACTCGCCGCACACAAGGCGAATCTGAACAAGCTCTTCGCGCGCTGGACGGAATTGGAAGCCATCAAAGCCGCGAGCTGACGGCGGCTCGACGTTCACGTTGTTCTTGATTTCAAAAGCCACGGCGGCCAGCTAGTCTGCGCGGATTATGGAATGGATTTCAGACCCGCAACTGTGGCTGAGCCTCTTCACGCTGACGGCGCTGGAGATTGTGCTGGGCATCGACAACGTCGTCTTCGTCTCCATTCTCGCTGATAAACTGCCCGCGGAACAACGACCCCGCGCGCGCAAGATCTGGCTGTTCCTCGCGCCAACGAATCGCATCCTGCTGCTCGTCGGCTTGGGTTGGCTGGTACAGCGATTGACGGAACCGCTCTTTCACTTTCCCGCGATTCTGGGGATGACTGCGCCGCACGGTTTTTCCGGGAAAGACCTCGTGATGCTCGGCGGCGGATTGTTCCTGCTCTACAAGAGTACGCACGAAATCCACGAGAAGTTGGAAGGCGAGGACGGCGCAGTGACCGCGCGGCTCGCGCCGAATTTCGCGGCGGTGATGACGCAGATTTTAGTGATCGACCTCGTCTTCTCGCTCGACTCTGTGGTGACCGCGATCGGAATGGTCAAGGACGGTCCCGGCAAAGTGCCCGTGATGGTCGCCGCCGTCCTCATCGCGATGGTGTTCATGATGGTCTTCTCCAAGCAGATTGCCCGCACCATCCACGACCATCCGACGCTGAAGATGCTCGCGCTGAGTTTCCTGATTCTCGTCGGCTGTTTGCTCGTCGCGGAGGGCTTCCATCAGGTCATTCCGAAAGGCTACGTCTATTTCGCGATGGCCTTCTCCGTCGGGGTCGAGATGCTCAACATCCGTTTGCGCACCAAACGGGCAACCGCTGTGGAGTTGCACCAACCGTATCGGTAAAAGCTGACCAGCACCTTCGGACTGATTGGGATTGTTTCGCCGCTGCGCGAACTAAATCAACTCCGCAATCGGCTGGCCTTTTGCGAGCACCGGATTCGGGCGGCCGAGCGCATCGTGAACGATGGTATCGGTCGGAACGCCCATCTGATGATAGATAGTGGCGAGCACGTCGTTGAAGTGGACGGGGCGCTCCTTCGGCACGTCGCCCGCCTTCGCGCTTTCGCCGACGACCACGCCACGCTTCAAGCCGCCACCGGCGAGCATCACGCTGAAAACCTTCTCCCAATGATCGCGCCCCGCCTGCGCGTTGATCATCGGCGTGCGACCAAATTCACCGAACATCGCGACGATCGTAGTGTCGAGCAGACCACGTTCCTCGAGATCATCCAGCAACGCGCTCACCGCCATATCCATCGGCGGGAGCAGGACGTTTTTCATCAGACCAAAATTGTCCACGTGGGTGTCCCAGTCCTGACCGTGATGCTGTGTGAGCGTGTAGTTGATGAGCGTGAACGGCACGCCCGCCTCCGCGAGACGGCGCGCGAGCACGGTGTGTTGTCCCCACAGATGATGGCCGTAACGCTCGCGCACCCGCAGCGGTTCCTTGCTGAGGTCAAACGCGCCGCCCGCTGCGCCACCCGCAAGAATCTCAGCGGCGTGACGATGAAACTTGTCGAGCCCCTCGATGTCGGCGCGAGGCGCGGAGCCGTCGAGAGCGCGGAGCAACGTGAGCCGGTCGGCGAGACGTTTGTCGGAGAGGGCGCGATTCAGATCCGGCGGACCGGAGAAAGGTTCGTCCGCGCGCGTCGGTGGAAAACCGGAATCCATCGGCTCGAACGACGCTCCGAGGGGACCGGCGGTGGCGTAGTGGACGCGATAGCCAAGCTGGCCCGAGTGCGGGATAGTCACGTAAGGCGGCAGCAGCGGGACGCGCTTGCCGCAGACGCGTGCGATGACGGAGCCGATGGAGGGATGCCCCGTGTTGCGGTTCTTGGTTTCGACCGAGGCATCCGGCAGATCCCAACCGGTGAGCGTCATGTGAATCGCCACCGGATGGCTCGGCGAATCGACGTAAGCACTGCGGATGAGGTTGAACTTGTGCGCGCGCTTCGCGAGCAACGGCAGATGCTCCGCGAAATGAACGCCGGGAATGCTCGTCGGGATGGAACCAAACGTGCCGCGATACGCGCTGGGCGCGTCGGGCTTCGGATCGAAACTCTCGTAGTGCGAAAGGCCGCCCTGCAGATAGATGATGATGGCCTGCTTGGCGGGCGCGTTGTTCTTGTTCGCCTGCTGCGCGCGGAGCAATTGCGGCCACATCATCGCGCCCGCGAGCGCACCGCCATTCTGCAACCAACGCCGACGCGTCAACTCGGCGAACGGATTCGATGGGCGTGCGGTGGTCATGGACAAGCGGCAGTTAACGCTTTCTTCGATTCCATTGAAAACGAAATCTACGAGCGGCGAACTCGTTTTGGAAAGGCGACAACATCGGGCTTTCCGTCTCTGACTTCACAACGCTGCCTTCGTATTCAAACCAAGCTGAACACGCCGTCTCGCGAAGTTCAGCGCCGCCGCCGCAGTTGCCGTTGCTGGGCGGCTTCCTCGTAAACCCTCACAGGCACCGGCTTGAGATCCCAAATCAGACCAGACCAACTCATCGCTTTCAGCATGTAGTAGGTGATGTCGATTTCCCACCAATAGAAACCCTGACGGGCGGAGTGCATGTAGTGGTGATGATTGTTGTGCCACCCTTCGCCCAAAGTGACGAGTGCGAGGAGAAGGTTATTACGGCTTTTGTCGGAGGTCTCGAACCGGCGAAACCCAACGAGATGCGCGAACGAATTGATGCTCGCCGTGCATTGAAAAAGAACCGTGGTGCTGATGAAGAATGCCCAGACGAGCATCTGCAGACCGCTCGTCCCCGACGCCGGCCACCAGTAGGCGAGCGCCTCGCCGAATCCGTAAGTTAACAGCGCCAACAACACGGGGATCAATGTGTCGAAACGGTTAAGAAACACGAGTTCGGGGTATTGCGCGAAATCTTTGACGGCCTTGTAATCGGTCGGGAAATTACGCGCGCTACTGAACCAGCCGACGTGCGCCCAGAAGAAACCGCGCTTGATCGGCGAGTGGGAGTCCGGCTCGTGGTCCGAATGTTGATGGTGGTTGCGATGATGAGCCGCCCACCAAAGCGGTCCGCGCTGAATAGCCGAGGCGCCCAGCAGCGCGAAGATGAATTGCGCCGCGCGGGAGGTTTTGAAAGTGCGATGCGAGAAGTACCGGTGATAAAAACCGGTGACGGCGAACATCCGGATGAAATAGAGCGCGGCGGCCATGACGGCAGCGACCCAACTGACGCCCACCCAAATCACTCCCAAGCAGCCAAGATGGAGAAACGCAAAGGGAACGACTCGGACCAGATCAAGCCGGTCCGGCAGCGCACTCCGGTTCTGGATTCCAGCATCGCTGTCAAACCACTGAATTATTTTCGAGAACATCGCTCAAATTTCAACTGCAGTTAACTAACTGTACTGACCCTCTATTTATCGCAGACCAAAACTTTTAAAACCATCAAAAAATGGTGGAGGCGGCGGGAATTGAACCCGCGTCCCAAGTAGAACAACCAGCCGCGACTACACGCTTAGTCAGAGATGTATTGTCGGCTACCGGATAGCGCTCTAACTCGAGACCGGCTGCTTAGTCAGCATGAAATATCTCGGCGAACGACGCGCTGTCCCCGTCTTTCGCCTTGCCTGCTAGTTCGTTCATCCACCGTAGCAGGTGTCCAGCGGTGAACGTCGTGGCCTTAGGCCGCGAGAGCGAACTCTTCGTTAGCTTTTGATTTTTGGTCCGATTTTTTACGAGGCCAACGAACCATCCTCGGCGTGCCGCCTCTGGCGGGTCTTCAAGGTCGAAACCAGTACGCCCCCACAAGCAACTGACCGAATATCCCCGAGACGGGCGCACGGGTCAATCTCCGACTCCGCCATTCTGCAGGGAAACCTTCTTGAAACTTTCCACCCGCTCGCGCCGTCTCGCCTCTTGAAATGAAATGGCAATGGATTCGTATTCTGAGACACTCGTCCGACCCAGTTAAGCCTTTACAAAATTTAGTTAATCTATAGATTTCACTTGCTTATGAACTCGCAGCACCTTGGAGTTGCGTCCGGTTTTCTGGTTATGGCCCTCGCTCACACGATGGTCTTTGCCCAACTCATCGCCCCACCACTCGGCAACCTACCCGGCCAAAATCTACCCGGCCAGCAGGGTGGCAATCAGAATCAGGGTCAAGGTGGACAAAACAACAATCAGGGCGGGGGCGGCCAACAGGGTAACAACAACACGGACACCAACGCCGTCGTCAGCCTCACCCGCCCCAAAGGCGTCGCCACTTTCACCCCCGGCTACTCTCTGCTCAATACCCGTGTAATGAGCACTCCACGCTACCAAAAGGGTGTCACCACCGATCCCGTCCTCCTCGGACAAGGTGTTGTTCAAGGTGCCCCTCGGGGTTTTATCACTGTAAGTACGAATTCTCAGGGTGGACTTGGCGGAGTTGCCAGCTGGGGTTCGAACTTTCAGGGCGGACCGGGCGTGGCTCAACCTGGACCGGGCGTGGCTCAACCTGGACCGGGCGTGGCTCAACCTGGACCGGGCGTGGCTCAACCTGGACCGGGCGTGGCTCAACCTGGACCGGGCGTGGC